>CAJXMP010000111.1 GCA_913056515.1 uncultured Lewinella sp. | reverse complement strand
ATTTTGAGGTATCATTAACAAAGAACTGAAACTCTTATTTTATGAACTCAAGAATCTTATTTGCATCTGCAATTTTGGCTACTACTCTTTTTGCAGCTTGTTCATCTGACGATGAAGTAACCGTAATCGATGATAATGACGATAATTCGGATGCAGTAGTAATCTCAAGTAACATTACTGAAGACACTGAATGGTGCGGTAACGTTTACGTACTAGGAAGTAGAGTATCTGTGGAAGCAGGAGCTACTTTAACTATTTGTCCAGGAACAATCATTAAAGGAGAAGCTGGTACAGGTGTAAATGCAACTGCACTAGTTGTTGCAAGAGGTGCTAAAATTATGGCAGAAGGTACTGCTGATGCACCAATTATTTTCACATCCATTGCTGATGAGATTTCACCTGATGATGTTGCAGCTGGAAATTTTGCAAGTCCAAATCTTAACCCAGACTTCAATGGTCTTTGGGGTGGACTTATTGTTTTAGGTAATGCAACCATTTCAGCATCTAATGACAACGATGAAGATGTTGCTGAAGTGCAAATCGAAGGTATTCCAACCTCTGACCAAAACGGTCTATATGGAGGTAATGATGACGCTGACAACTCAGGTGTACTAAGTCATATTTCTATCCGTCACGGTGGTTCTAACATTGGTGAAGGAAATGAAATTAACGGTTTGACTTTAGGAGGTGTTGGTACAGGAACAGTTATCAATAATATCGAAGTTGTTGCCAATCAAGATGATGGTATCGAATGGTTCGGTGGAACTGTAAACGTATCAAATGTAGTGGTATGGAACGCTGGTGACGATGCTATTGATACTGACCAAGCTTGGGCTGGTACTTTAGACAATTTTGTAGTGGTTACTCCTTCTGGTAGTTGTTTTGAACTAGATGGTCCTGAAGGATCATATGTTGCATCTCATACTATCAAGAATGGAACAGTAGTTGCAATTACAGAATCTCGTACAATAGGTGGATCACTAATTGATGTAGACAATGGTACTCCAGTGTTTATGCAAAACATTCACTTTGTTGGTCCATTGAAAGATGGCGACGAGTACTTAACTATGACAGATGATGAAACTGCCAATACCACATTCGAAAATGTAACATTTGCAGTGGATGCAGCTGATTTACCATTACTAATGGAACAAGATGGTGCTGTACCAGCAGGTGTTTCTGCAGGAGGAACACCTCAAGCTAATGTTGCTGGGTTGTTAGGATGGACTTGGGCTGGTCAGGCAGGAGGTTTGAACTTCTAATAGATTTTAAATAAAAAACACTCAACCTATGAGAGGGTGAGAAGATTCATGGGTTTTATCCATGGATCTTTTCGCTTTCAATAACATATTTATATTTTTGTTATGAATCGCATTATTTTCTCTCTTATTTCAATATGTTCTTTTTTTAGTCTCAACGCTCAAGACGGATTCATTAGAGGTACCGTAATCGAAGACGAATCAGGATTAACAGTCATTGGCGCTACAGTTCTAGTCAATGAATTGGGTACAGGTGCAGTTACTGACTTTGATGGGGCATTTTCTATTCCAATTGAAGACGGTACCTATTCAGTTACTGTATCCTATGTAGGATTTCAAGATGTTAAGATTCAGGAAATAGAAGTAAAGGGAGGAAATGTAAACTACTTAGGTGAATTGCGCATGTCTGATGAATCTTTACAACTTAATGAAGTGGTCATTTCAGCAAAAGCAGTTCGTACAACAGAGGCAGCTATCGTAACAATAAAAAAGAAATCCCCGGCAATGCTGGATGGGATTTCTTCTTCTTAAATGAAACTTACTGGAGATGCTTCTGCAGTTGACGCAGCCAAGCGTGTAACAGGTGTTTCTATTGAAGGGGGGAAATATGTTTATGTAAGAGGATTAGGTGATCGATACTCCAAAACGACACTCAACGGTGTAGATATCCCAGGTTTGGATCCAGATAGAAACACCATTCAAATGGATATTTTTCCTACAGCCTTATTAAACAATCTTATAGTCAGTAAAAACTTCACGGCAGAGATGCCTGCAGACTTTACTGGAGGTTTAATAAATATCGAGACCAAAGATTTTCCAGAAGAAAAATTAGTTTCAGCTTCTGTTAGTGTTGGCTATAATCCAGCCATGAATTTTAATGATCAGTTTTTAACTTACCAAGGTGGAAAAACAGATTTTCTAGGTTTCGATGATGGAACAAGAGCACTTCCAGCAGGTGCTTACCAATCACAAATTCCAATTGCGCTAAATCCAAACTTTACTTCTGAAGAGGTGAATACTTTTGTTAATGGATTTAATCCTACACTTGGTACCTCTACTACAACTAGCCTAATGGATTATAGTGCGAGTTTCTCCATGGGAAATCAAGTAAAGTTGGGTGATGATAATGCTTCAACGGATAAAGGAACCCTAGGATATATGGTCTCTTTGTCTTACAGAAACGATTATACCTATTACGGTGACTATTATAATGGTGAATTCCAAAGATATGCAGAGTCTGACGCTTACGATTTAAGATATGCAAATATTCAGGAAGGGCAAGTAGCAGAACAAAACACCATTCTTGGGGGCCTAGCTGTATTAGCATATAAGCGAAAACTTTCTAAGTTTAGGTTAACAGCTATGAGGCTTCAAAATGGCGAAAACAGAGCTGGTCAATTTATGATTGATAATAGTGGTGAAGCGGTAGGTCAATCTGGATATTTAGGTCAACGCGATAATATTGAATACAATCAGCGTTCGTTAACAAATGTCATGTTAAATGGTATTCACAAAATAGGAACTACAGGTTGGGAAATTGATTGGAGAGTGTCTCCGACATTATCTACTTCTGATGATCCAGATATTCGAGTGGCTGGTTTGTCGATAGGTGGACCGAAAGGATATCAAGTTAATCCAGGTGAGGTTGGCGCTCCTTCAAGACTTTGGAGATCCCTTAGAGAAGCATCTTTAGTTGGAAAATTAGATATAAGTAAAGCATACCAATTTAAAGGAGCTGATGCTCGATTTAAATTTGGACTTAGTCAAACACTGAAGGAAAGAGATTATGAGATCTTATCCTACAATATGTCTTTCCTAGGCGGGCAATTGCAGTTTGAAGAGTATGATCTAAATGTATTTATGGCTCCAGAAAACATTTATCCTGGAAACTTAAATGTATACTATCAGTCCGGAAACAGACTTCCAATAAATCCAAACCAATATAATGCAACTATAAGTAATTCTGCTTTTTATGTTTCTAACGAAATGGAATTGTTGAAGGATGTGAAAGTTATTCTTGGTTTACGTGGAGAAAATTTTGTTCAAAGACACACTGGTAGAGACATAGAGTTTGCCAATGGAGGTGATGGAAATAATTTGGAAAATGAAAAGGTATTAGATGCTTTCGATTTATTCCCGTCAGCTAACTTAATTTATGCACTTACTGGGAATATGAATTTCAGAGTTGCATACTCTAAAACGATTGCAAGACCTTCTTTCAAGGAACTTTCATTTGCTCAGATTATTGATCCTTTATCTAATCGTATTTTTAATGGATCTTTATTCCAATACAGTGATTGGGGAGGCCAATTGGTGGAGACGCGAATAGATAATTTCGATGTAAGATGGGAATTTTTCCAAAATAGAGGTCAATTGATTTCCGTTTCAGCTTTCATGAAACAATTTGAAAACCCAATTGAATTGGTTCGTATTCCAGAAGCTCAAACAACTTCAGAATTCCAACCGCGTAATGTAGGTAACGGACAAGTTGTTGGATTTGAATTTGAAGTTCGTAAAAATCTGAAATTCATTCATCCTACACTTGAAAACTTAAGCGTTAACACCAATCTTACCATTGTAGAATCTAGAATTGATATGACCTCAACAGAATATAATTCTAGAAAGAACTTTGAACGTGCAGGAGAGACTGTAGATAATGTAAGAGCTATGGCTGGTCAATCTCCTTGTGTGATAAACGCTGGTTTGGTATATAATAACCCAGATCGTGGATTGGATGCAGGTTTATTCTACAATGTTAAGGGTAGAACTCTAGAAATTGTAAGTTCTGGACTTTATCCAGATGTATACCTTAATCCGTTCAACTCATTGAATTTTAGCTTCAAAAAGAGTTTCGGAAAAGATATGAATTCATCGATCAGCTTCAAAGCGGCTAATATATTGAATGATGATATGGAGCGTGTGTTCTCATCATTCAATGCAGCTGATGAGTATTTCACGAAGTTTTCACCTGGTATTTCATTTAGCTTGGGTTATAGTCACCAATTCTAATTGATTTAGCTTATTCAAAAAAGCCAGCATCAAGCGATGCTGGCTTTTTTTATATCTATAAAGAATCCGAACCAATACCATATATCCCAGCGAAATTCCATAATTTAAGACAAACATCCTTTTGATAGTAAAAACCTTGTTCAATATGTTTTCTAGATGGGGCTTCTATGTATTGTTTTGTATAGCCGTATCAAGTTGTTCGGTGGATGCTTTAGATAAGCAAGATTATGATGTCTTAACACTAAGTGAAAATGTATTGGATTATACTTGTTCACCAGCAGATCAATGGGACAAATCGGGATTGATGTTCTCCGATCAGGGTGCCTGGTTCGCTTACAGCTTATCCGATACCATAAACCAAGTCGGTTTCTCAGGACCCTTCTTAATGACCCAAGAAAATGGGGTATGGCTTTCAGATGCCTTACTGCAACTTCAAATAGAGGGACAGCAATGGACTTCAAAAACAAGTACATCTTTTGCTTCACATTTAGAACAAGTCTTTTCCTCTGAACAGCTAGAAGTTAAGCAAGAATTAGTCTATGTGTCAGCCCACAAATCAACTGTCAAAACCATCATAAAAAACGTGTCAGACCATGCCCTAATTGTTGATTATTTCTGGAAATTAGGACCCATTTGGCCAGCTGGAATTGAACTAGAAAAGTTACCGGGCGAAATTCGCTTCTCATCTAGTGAATCTGATGCTTTTGGACATCTTCAATATAATGATGAAAGGGAACAGCAACGCTTATTAGCTGGAGATTCCATTCGATTGGAATATAGCCAAATCATTACTTTCCCCATACGCTTTGAACAAACGGTGGCTTTATTCGGACGGACAGATTTTGACCAAGTTTTAGGGGAAAGAAAAAAGGAGAAACGAACCCAACTCCAAAGTCTTATTCAGGCCTTAAAAAAATCCTTTCAAGCCAAGGAGTATCAAACCCTAATTGCAAAAGCTTTGTTGACGCTTCAAAATAATTGGCGAGTACCTGCAGGTGCTATTCAACACGAAGGCTTATTTCCGTCCTATCACTACAAGTGGTTCAATGGTTTTTGGTCTTGGGATAGTTGGAAACATGCGGTCGCTTTAGCAAAGTATGATAGTCGGCTGGCAAAAGAACAGGTCCGACTGATGTTTGCTTTTCAAGAGGAAAATGGATTTATTCCCGATGTGGTCTATAGAGATACTACGATTGAAAGACACAACTATCGAGATACCAAACCACCCCTTGCCACATGGGCAGTACATGCTATTTACGAGCAGGATGGTGATTTGGATTTTGTGCAAGAGCTATATCCCAAATTAGAACAATATCATAAGTGGTGGTATACTGATAGGGATCATGACCAAGATGGCCTTTGTGAGTTTGGATCAACCGATGGATCGCTTATTGCAGCAAAATGGGAGAGTGGTATGGATAATGCTGTTCGATTTGATCAATCGGAGATTCTTCAAAATAGTGACCAGGCATTTTCACTTAATCAAGAAAGTGCGGATCTAAATGCTTACTTGTATTTAGAGAAAAAACTATTAGCAAGTTTAGCTGAGTCTTTAGGAATGGATGATAGCGCAGCACAGTGGTTAAACCAAGCTGAACAGCTAAAGCAAAACATCCAGGAGCAGTTCTATGACCCAGTAGATGGCTGGTACTATGATACGAATCTAGGCGGTAATCAATTTATTCGAGCTAAAGGTTCGGATGGTTGGACGCCATTATTTGCGGAAGTGGCTACCATGGAACAAGCTACATCTATTCGCGATCAGATGATGGATACTACCTTGTTTTACAGTCGAGTGCCTTTTCAAACCTTAAGCTTATCCAATGCGGCCTTTAATCCTACTAAAGGTTATTGGAGAGGTCCCAATTGGTTAGACCAAACCTATTTTGGGATACAAGGATTAAAGTATTATGGCTTTGATAAAGTAGCAGATCAGGCAACATTTGATGTATTACACGGTGCTCAAGGATTATTAGATAAAGGTCCAGCCATTCGAGAAAATTACCATCCCATTACTGGTGAAGGCCTTAATGCATATAATTTTAGTTGGAGTGCAGCTCATTTGATGCTATTACTTACAGAGGAATAAATATGGAGTATAAGGACATTCAAATATCAGAATCAGAAGCAAGCGAAATATTTGCAAATCTATATGGGCAAAAGGCAACTGCTAAAGCCTTACCTGGGGAAATAGACTTCAATTTTCTGATGCATACAGAGGATGATTCAAAATATGTCCTCAAAGTCTCTAGACCTCAAGCAGACTTGAATTACTTAGCATTCCAGGAAGCTTTATTATTGCATATTCAAAAATCCAATCAGGTAAGTACGTCTAAACTTATTCAGACTGTTAACGGAGAGTGGCAGGGTCGATATACAGATGCTATGGGAAGATTGCGCCAAATACGTGCACTAGCTTGGGTGCCGGGCAGAGTTTGGAGTGCGGTTAACCCGCATACAAATGAGCTTAGATATGACCTTGGTTTGCAAGCAGGACAAGTAACTGAAGCGCTAAGAGATTTTGAACACCCCGGTTCCAAAAGAGACTTGGAATGGGACATCGCCCAAGGCCTTTGGGTAAAAAAACATATTGATTTGTTTTCTGAAGATCAAAGGTCAATAATTCAATATTTCCTCCAAGCATTTGAATCCATGCAAGCTAATTATACTGCATGTAGGAAAGGGGTAGTGCATAACGATGTGAATGACAATAATATCATCGTCTCCACTAATTTATTAGAGCCAAAAGTTGCTGCTATTATTGATTTTGGAGATGCAGTGTATACTCCTGTCATCAATGATTTGGCAATTACCTGTGCTTATGCCGCTATGGGGCATGTAGATCCATTGGAAGCCCTAATTCCTTTAGTCAAAGGATATCACACTAGTTTTAGATTAGAAGAAAAAGAACTGGAATTGCTGTATGTGCTAATCGCTATGCGCTTAGTTATTTCAGTAACTAAATCAGCCATTAATAAAACCAAAGAACCGGATAATCAGTATTTATTGATTAGTGAAAAATCTGCTTGGGTACTATTGAATAAATGGAGATATATTGGTTCAGAGAAAGCACATTATACCTTTAGGATGGCTTGCGGATATACACCACATCCGAATGAAACACAGTTTCTGGAATGGACAAAAAACAACACCTATTCCCTAAAAGATTTATTTCCTACCATTCAAAAGGAGTCCATTCACTTGTTGGATCTAAGTGTCTCTAGCACCTGGGTTGGTCATCGCAATGATTTTAATAATCTAGATCTTTTCGATTACAAACTTCAACAACTCCAAACAGAATACCCAGATTGTATACTTGCTGGAGGATATTTGGAGCCTCGTGCTTTATATACTGCTTCAAGCTATGATCAAATGAGTAATTATGGTCGAGCTAGCAGGTCAATCCACCTTGGAGTTGATTTTTGGTTGCCGGCTAATACACCCGTGCATGCCTTGTTAGATGGGGAGGTGGTAGTTGCTGCGAATGATGTTGGAGATAAAAATTATGGTGGTTTAGTTATACTAAAACATCAAGTGGATGCATTGACCTTCTATTCTCTATATGGGCATAATCGCTTAGATTCTGTATTAAGACATCAAGTGGGTGATATCATTCAAGCGGGAGAGGAGATTTGCCAATTGGGGGATAGGACTGAAAATGGAAATTGGGCACCACACCTGCATTTCCAACTCATGTTGACACTACTAGATTTTAAGAATGATTTCCCAGGGGTTGCTTTCCCAGCTGAAAAAGAACTTTGGCAAAGCTTTTGTCCTGACCCCAATCTATTATTTAAACAAGCTAATTTGACTGGTCCTCCAAGTGTTCCAAATCAAGAGATATTGGACTACAGGAAAAGTCATTTAGGAAAAGGGATGAGCTTGCAGTATAAAACTCCTATCCAGATGGTTAGAGGAGATGGCCCATATCTAATTGATCAAATGGGTCGAAAGTACTTAGATACCGTTAATAACGTAGCTCACGTTGGGCATGAACATCCTAAAGTGGTGCATGCAGGGCAACAACAAATGGCCTTACTCAATACCAATACAAGATATCTTCATAATAATATTAATCAACTAGCAGAAGCATTAATAGAAACCTTGCCACCAGAGTTGAGCGTCATTCATTTTGTGAATTCGGGTAGTGAGGCCAATGAGTTGGCTATCCGCATGGTCAAAACAGTAACAGGTCAGCAAGATATCATTGCCTCACAAGTGGGCTATCACGGAAATACCAATATTTGTGTTGATATTTCATCGTATAAGTTTGATGGTAAAGGTGGTGCTGGGGCACCTGAGCATACACATATATTTCCTTTACCAGATACCTTTAGGGGTAAATATACTGGTACGGATGCCGCTAAACACTATGCTGAAGAGGTTCAGCATTGTATAGATCGTATTCATAATAAAGGTAGACAGGTAGGTGGCTTCATCATAG
>CAJXMP010000110.1 GCA_913056515.1 uncultured Lewinella sp. | reverse complement strand
TAAATAATACCTTTTTTCAAAATTCAGACCAATATATTTTTATTGATACAACTAATGCTACTGGCTTTAATATTGAAATAGAGAGCACCAATGTAGGATCAGTTTATTTTGGAACTGTGGTTGTCACAGGCAGTATTCAGCATATACTCATGGGCGGCTCTTACGGGTTTATCGATAATATCTGTTTTGGGTATACCAGCCAACCTTCTTGTAATCTTTTTGATTTAGCCTTTGAAGTTACCGATTGTGAGAATAGTGGTTTTGCTGTTGCCTTAGATTTTGAATATTCAGGGGTCAGTCAAGAAGGATTTATAGTATATAATAATGACTTGAATTACTATGAAACCTTTGACTTTATTGATCTACCTGTTTATTTAGGTCCTTTTCTTGGTCTAGATGTTCTAGATGAATATGAGTTCTATGTTCAAGCATTAGGTCCTGTGGATTCTTGTGTCACAGATTTCAGTTTTGAAACACCCGATTGTTTGCTAAATGATTGTAGTATTAATTGGATTGAATATGGTATTGTTGAGTGTGAACCAGGTGATTCTACCTTTTATGTGGAGTTTTATTTTGATCATGAAAACTTGAGTTCTGGCTTAGTTCAAATTCAAGGAGGTGGTTATGATTGGGGCACCTTCCAAGCCGCAAATCAACCCATGATTTTAGGACCATTCTTTGCAGGTGACAACGGGTACGAGATTGTGGTTTATGATGTACAAAATCCCGATTGTTCAAATTTCGTTGAGTTTGAAGAACCAGATTGTTTAAGTACGGATTGTTCCATCGATTGGGTAGAATACGAAATTGTGGATTGTAATGTTACCGATTCTTTATTCTATCTAAATCTGTATGTTGGTGACGTTCAAAATACCAGTTCTGGGCAAGTAGAAATCGTCTGGGGAAATATGAGTTTGGGGGTATATAATGTCAATGAACTTGTAACAGTAGGACCTATTTTCCTTGGGCTGGATATCTATGAGTTTGGCTTTTATGATGTCTCCAATCCAGACTGTTCCTACTTTATTGAATTTTTACAACCCGACTGTGGAGACGATACAGATTGTTTCATTGGAGATATTCAAATCACGGACATATCCTGTAATGATTCCTTATTTACAATAGATATCGTTTTTGAATTTGATAATATTGGGCCTAATGGTGTTCAAATTCAAGGGGGAGGTTATAACTGGGGCAATTTTGATCCGAACAATCAACCTATTGAATTAGGACCATTTTGGAGTGAAGATCAGATATACGAAGTGGTCATCTATGATGTAGCAAATCCAGATTGTGCAAATTACTTAGTATTTGATGGACCTTGTGAAAACAATGGAGGTTGTGAATTTATTGAAAGCCTTTGGGTGGAAGATGGTCCTTATTGTGATAGTAATAGTATCAATTGTTCGGTAGCTGTGGGGGTTAATATGACTAACCAAGGTGCCAATATGTTAGTTGATGTCCACCTAGATGGGAATAGCTATTATGAGATGGATCCCTACACACTTTCTGATGAGTATTTAGAGTTCATCCATTTAGGTTCGGATTTTTCTACTGTGGTTATTTGTGCTTCAGGTACGGATTGCTGTGATAGCATGACTATAGAGATGCCTAGTATAGTAGAAGATTTTGTTTGGCCAGGTGATGCGAATTCGGATAATATCGCTAATAATTTAGATGTACTTTATGTTGGGTTAGCTAATGGATTTGATGGTCCAGAGAGAGATGCAATGGATATAGAGTGGTCTGCGCATGCAGCTCCAAATTGGAATAGCATTTTTCCTATCAGTGAGGTAAATATTAAGCATTCAGATACCAATGGTGATGGTCAAATCAATGCAGAAGATTTAGAAGCTGTCAATGAAAATTATGGATTAACACATGGTCCAGTTGATTTCCAGCCAAATCTAGGTACTTTAGAAGATCCGCCATTATTTGTTGATCTTCCAACCTATCTGCAGCCTGGAAGTTTGGTCAATGCTGATGTAGAGTTGGGATCTGCCCAATTCCCTGTTGACGATATGTATGGAATTGCTTTCACCATCGTTTATCCGGATAATATTTTTGAAGGCGATTCAGTAGTTTTCGAACCGGATAATTCATGGTTAGGGGTTCCAGATATCAATATGTATACACTCCATCAAGCTCAGACAGGATTGAATGAGATTGATATCACCTTGGTTAGAAATGATCAGAATAATGCCTCTGGATATGGACGTATAGGTAATTTCATTGGAGTAATTGATGATGTATTGGGACTGCAGCAAATCACTATTACGATAAAAGATGTGAAAGCAATTAAAAATGATGAATCTGAAATTCCTATTTATCTGCCAATAGATTCGACTATTATTTCATCTAATTTCGATTTACCAGCTCAGGAAAATATTCAAGTATATCCTAATCCTACAGATGAGATAATCAATATTAAAACTGACAAACCTGCAGATATTATTTCGGTAGAGTTATTGAACCTCAATGGGGTACGAATGTATTGGCAAGAAGCCTATTCCAATCAAATCCAAATAGAAGAATTTGTTAATGGTGTCTACTTCCTACGCATTCAAACACAAACAGGTGTTTATCAAACGCGAATAATGAAGTTTGACTAAAAATTCAATCGAATTCATAAAAAAAGGTAGGTCATTGACCTGCCTTTTCTTATTTAAAGCTGACATTTTGACGCATTTTTATTAGTTTTGCAATCTATATGATTATATAATAAACCCAATATAAATAGGAGCGTAGTGGCAGATTTATACAACGACAATCCAACATTGGATGGACTAAAAAAGATGGACGAGGCAAGACAAGGTGAGGTGTTTGAACTACCATCTAATGAGCAGGCGAGTAAGCTTTTCTACATTGAAAGCTATGGGTGTCAAATGAATTTTAATGATTCAGAGGTGGTAGCCTCTATTTTGGCTGAGGATGGATTTGGTCCAACACGCAATATGGAAGTAGCAGATTTAATTTTAATTAATACCTGTTCCATCAGAGAAAAAGCGGAGGATACTGTTCGTAAAAGACTCCGTATTTTCGATAAACTAAAAGAAGAACGCAAAGGTCTAGTAGTAGGTGTGCTGGGTTGTATGGCTGAGCGTTTAAAGAAAAAATTCCTAGAAGAAGAGCGTTTAGTAGACTTGGTAGTTGGTCCTGATGCCTATCGTGACTTACCAAATCTAGTTGCTTCTGCCAATGATGGCGAACGTGGGGTAAATGTTTTGCTTTCACGAGAAGAAACTTACGCAGATATTAGTCCACTTCGCCTAGATTCAAATGGCGTTTCTGCGTTTATTTCAATCATGCGTGGTTGTGATAATATGTGCTCTTTCTGTGTGGTTCCATTCACCAGAGGTAGAGAGCGTAGTCGAAATGCCTTTTCTATTGTAGCTGAAGCACAGGATTTAGTAAATAGAGGATATAAGGAAGTTACCCTTCTAGGGCAGAATGTGGATTCTTATAAATGGGAAAATCCAGAAGATAAAAGTGTTGTAGACTTTGCGCAGTTACTAGAAATGGTAGCATTAGTAGATCCAGATTTACGTGTAAGATTCTCTACTTCTCATCCAAAAGACATCACAGATGATGTGTTGTACACGATGAAAAAGTACGAGAATATTTGTAAATATATACATCTCCCAGTGCAGTCTGGTAATTCTAGGATTTTAGAAAAAATGAATAGAACTTACGACCGGGAGTGGTATAAAGCAAAAGTTGACCGTATCTACGAAATCATGCCTGATTGTGCGATCTCTTCAGATATTATCACCGGTTTCTGTTCAGAAACCGATGAGGAACACCAGGATACCATTTCTATGTTGGAATATGCACAATACTCCATGTCCTATATGTTTTTCTATTCCGAAAGACCAGGAACTTTGGCAGCTCGTAAATACGAAGATGATGTGCCTTTAGCAGTTAAAAAGGAACGTTTGAATGAGGTTATTCGAGTGCAGAATGCCATCTCTTTGAAGCTGAATCAAAAAGATGAAGGCAAGATTTTCAAAGTACTCATAGAAGGAGACTCTCGTAAGTCTGACCAAGAATTTAAAGGTCGTAATACTCAGAATAAAATGTTGGTATTCCCTAAAAAAGAAGGCCTTCAACCAGGTGATTATACTTGGGTAAAAGTAAGTACAGCATCCTCTGCAACCTTAAGAGGAGAAATAGTCGATTCCCCCAATAAATAAATTCATAGATGCAAAACCTACAGTCCATAAAACAAAGATTCGGGATAATTGGTCGTTCCCCTTTACTTGAACGAGCACTTGGTATTGCTGTGCGTGTTTCCGGTACGGATCTTTCTGTATTGATAACAGGTGAAAGTGGTGTAGGTAAGGAGGTGTTTTCAAAGATTATTCACAACCTGTCTAATAGAAAGCACAATGGATTCATAGCCATTAATTGCGGTGCTATTCCAGAAGGCACTATCAATTCAGAATTGTTTGGACATGATAAAGGTGCATTTACTGGAGCGTCATCTGACCGCAAAGGATACTTTGAAACCGTAAATGGAGGAACTATTTTTTTAGATGAAATAGGAGAGATGCCTTTGGACACACAGGCTTACTTATTAAGAGTCTTAGAAAGTGGTGAATACATCCGAGTTGGTTCTTCAAAAGTCATGAAGACAGATGTACGAATCGTAGCGGCAACAAATGTAGACTTACAAGAAAAAATCAAGAACGGTAAGTTTAGGGAGGATCTTTATTACCGATTAAATACGATACACATTGAGGTTCCTGCATTGAAAGAGCGGAGAGAGGATATTCACCTGCTGTTTAGAAAGTTTTCGGCTGATTTCGCTGAAAAATATAAATCTGAAACGGTTCGATTAGAGGATGATGCAGTTACCGTTCTTCGCAATTATAGTTGGCCTGGAAATATCCGTGAACTTAGAAATCTTGCCGAGCAGGTTTCAGTGATGGCTGAGAATCGATTGCTCGATGCCGAGCAGCTAAAAACTATTGCTCCCCAATTGTTTAAACACCATTTACCCATACTACATGCAGGATCACAGGATGATCGAGTGCAGGATATGAACGAGCGGGAAATTCTTTACAAAGTGTTATTTGATATGAAAAATGACCTATCCTATGTAAAGAATTTAATTTCAGATCTAATTAATCAGAACAACTTGAAGGTTCAAGATGCAGAAACACTAAAGCGAATTGGTTTACCAACCTCTAAACCAGCAGATTTTTCGGAATTCGCATCACCCGATGAAACTTCCTTTCAAACTCAAGCACCCATTAAGGATATTGTCTTTAATAATGATATAGATAATGCTGAACCGGACTTTATTATCCATGATGATGATTTCCATCCTGCGGAGGAATTTGAAGAAAACTTATCCATTGAAGAAATGGAAAAGACTTTCATTACCAAAGCATTAAAGAAGCATAAGGGTAAGCGAAAGGAAGCTTCTCTTGAATTAGGTATCTCTGAAAGAACCTTGTATAGAAAAATCAAGCAATACGGTATCCAGGAATAAACAGTACTAGCACCTCCAACATGCGGAAATTAAAACTTACAGAGTTAAACAGACTTTCAGTTGAAGCATATAAAGCCAAAGAGAAACTACCTGTTCTCTTGGTAATGGATAATATTCGCTCTGGCTTGAATATAGGTTCTGCATTTCGAATAGCGGACTGTTTTGGCATCGAAGGCCTTTTGCTATGTGGTATTAGTCAACAACCTCCTCATCGGGAGATTATGCGTTCAGCTATAGGTGCTGAGCATGCTGTAGATTGGACTTATGAATCTGATATAGTGCAGGCTTTAACCCAACTAAAAGCCAAAGGGTATAAGCTTGTAGGAGTGGAACAAACAACGGATTCAATACTAATAAATGAATTTGAATGGGATGGTACCCAAGCCATTGCCTTGGTTATGGGGAATGAAGTAAAAGGCATTAGTGATGAAGCCCTTCCATTATTAGATGCATGTATTGAAATACCACAAGCTGGAACGAAGCACTCGTTAAATGTTGCGGTATGTACTGGTATCGTCGTCTATGAAATGATTAGGAGGATATCCTAAAGTTAGGCACAATAAAATTTAAAAAAATCAAGAAATTCAACAGTTGAAAAATCCAAGAAAATAACAATAATACAATCTGACCAAAGTTTATGGTAGTAGAAAATTTATTTCAGGTTTTTATCAATATATTTGTTTTTTCCAATGCTCTAGTATTAGGCTGTTTATTCCTGATAGCCAGGTCAAAGAACAAAAAGGGAAACGTATTTCTCGGATTATTTCTGTGGTGTATAGCGATCAATCTCTTTAACGATTTTCATATAATATTTTCGATTGAAGAAAAATTGGGTGTTTCTTTGTTTATCGTTGAACCCTTTTTATTCACCCTACCTTTTTTGTTTTTCTACCTACTCGCTACCATTAACAAAAAGATTGAAAATTCGTACTACTTGCTTTTTGTACCGGGCATCGTTCATAATGTATTGCTACATTCTGATGGTTTATTTTTGACAGAAAATACGGTGACCAACTATGAAGCAACCATTTGCTTTTTTGGAATTGCATTAATAGTCTTTGCTTTTAGAATATTGCAAAATCATCAGAAGAAGATTGCAGATTTTTATTCAGATTTGGAATACAAATCGCTTTCTTGGTTAAAAGGCATTTTTGTTCTGAACATTCTGATTCATTTTTTAACTATCTCCACCTTTATATTTGATATATCATATTTTCATATTGTAGAATATTCGATAGATTTTACAGCTTTGGGACTAACAGTGTTTATGGTTTTTTGGATTTCTTACAATAGTTATTCGCAACCTGAAATCTTCAAACAACGTCTTTTTTTAGCTGCCGAAAACAATGCAAATGTTGGAATAACAAAATTGGCAATCCCTCAAGCATACCTTTTGGAAGAAAGGGTTCAAATGCCTATTGAGATTAATGAAAATAAGGACGAAAAAGAACCGATTATTACAGAATCTGACATCCAACAATTTGACAAGATCAAATCACAAATTCAGAATCAAGAACTATTCACCAACCGGAATCTCAATCTTCGGACTTTGGCAGTGTCATTAGGTGTAAAAGAAAAAGAGCTATCCCGCCTTATCAATGAATGTGGAAAGGTCAATTTCTACCAATTTATCAACGATTTCCGTATCCGGAAATTCAAACAACTGATACAATCTTCCGAAGCGCACTACTTTACTCTCTTAGGATTAGCTACAGAAGCCGGGTTTTCCTCCAAATCAACTTTTTATACTGCTTTCAAAAAACTGGAAGGAATGACACCTAAAGAGTATGAAAAGTCCATTAAAAAGTCCGAATAGAAGCAGTTGGACTTTCTCAAGTCCCAATTCAGCAATTTAGATCAATCTTTGTAGTTCTTTCGTGGTAGATAAATATTCAAAAGCGAAACTGGTAGACGCTTATCGTTACATAAAGCATTCCAATAACACATTTGAATGTCAATTATTAAAATTAATAAATTTTAATCAGAATGGATTTAAAAGAAATTATGCTTTTTATCGTATTAGGGCTAATGACATTTTCTTCCTGCAAACAGGACGATACTGTAGCAGGTAATAATGTCATAGAAGAGAACAAAGCAAAATTGGTTGGAACGTGGAACGCAACCGAAATCTTAGATACGGGTTGTACTGATCCCGCTGACAATGAGACACAAACATTTGGCTGCGAAACTGTAAATGGAGTAGAAACTTGTAGTACAGGAACGTTTACATTCGCTGCTGACGGAACATTAACTTTTTCGTTTAGCACAACAGAAGACGGAATCATTGTAGGTGAAACAGAAGAAGGAGGAGGCACATGGGAAATTATTGATGCCACCCAAATGACCCTTTGTTTAGAGGGAGATTGTACCAATGAAACCTATACGCTAACGGATAATAGTTTTACAACTACTGGTACTGATACAGAATTTGGTTGTACGACTACAATTACTGCCACTAAGTAGTAGAATTAATAGATCTTAGGCGAATCATAGGAGATACCTTCTCCTATGGTTTGCACAAGACAGAAATGAGCATATTTAAATTACCGATGATGAAAAAAACAACAATAGTATATTTTCTGCTACTTACATTTTTTGCTGCAACATCTCTAACAAATTGCACAAAAGGGTTTATTCCAGAGGATGATATTATACCTACTCCACCAACTAATCAAGGTGACACGGTAACCTACCAAACGCATATTAGTGCGGTAATTTCTAATAGTTGTATTAACTGTCATGGTGGAAGCAATCCACAAGGTAATTTGCTTTTGGAAACTTACACTCAAGTCCGTAATGCAGTAGAAAATGGAACGCTTATTCAGCGTATTAACGATGCTGCTGACCCTATGCCAACATCAGGTTTGTTACCTGCTCAAACAAGAGCATTGTTTGATGAATGGGTACAAAATGGATACTTAGAAAATTAAATATCATCTATATGACCAAGAGATTTACATCAACTATTTTTTAATCATAAAAATAAACGGATGAAAAATACAATCGTAATAATGATCGGTCTTTTGATGGCATTACAACTAAATGCTCAAAAATACTTTACTCGTACAGGCATGACTAAATTCAAGGCATCTGAAGAAGCATTTGAACCCGTAGAGGCTGTTAATAAAAGCACAACGGCTATTTTTAATACTAACAATGGGCAAGTCGTTACACAAGTATTTATTGCAGCTTTTCAATTTGACAATGCCTTAATGCAAGAGCATTTTAATGAA
>CAJXMP010000109.1 GCA_913056515.1 uncultured Lewinella sp. | reverse complement strand
TCCCCAACCACCTTCTGCAGCTCGCCTCTCTTCGCCTCCAGCTGCTGCTTCAGCTCTTCAACCCTCTGCTGCGCTTCTTCTTTCTCCACAACTTGCGCATCATGTTTTGCCACAACCGTTTGGAGATCAATACTCTTCTCATGCAATAAACGTTTCAATTTAATAATTCTCGCCTGACAAACTTTAACAACTTCATCACTTTCAGAAAGCCTACTGATCAAACCAGCAAGCTCGGCTTCCATAGATTGGATATTTTTTTCGAAATTCAACTTTTCGATTTTAACCGATTCAACAAATGCGGAATATTTCAAAGCTAACCGATCCTTAGCCTCGGCATCCTTGCGCAATTTATTAATCAGATTGTCTCGCTCTTTCTTGGCACAAAGAAGGTCTAATCGGGACTTCTCAAGTAACTGCCTACAGTCCTGATCCTCATGATCAGATTCGAGGAAAGAAAGTATTCGGCCTACAAGCTCAGAATAATCATCCAAACCCTCTCCAGTCATAGCAATAACTAAAAACTATTTCAATTTAGCACAAGAGTCAGCCCAGAGGCTATAATAGAAATTTATGGTTAAAATGCAAAGCGAAATACTAAATGATTTTAGAACTTTACTGGAGGTTCATAAAAATTTAAAGGATGAGCTTGAAAACCGAAGCCTAGAAACTGTGACTTACTTCGCCAGAGATATATTTTGGAAACAAATGAAGAACAGAGAAGAGCCAAGTGAATCGAAAAATACATTTTCAAAAACCAAAGGAGAATACATAAACATAGAAAAAAATGAACTGCATAATTTTGCTAAGAAATATTCAGCCAAACACATACATAGCAACTCAATATGCACATGGATACCTAAAATCGCCTGTTCAAACATACGATATTCAATAGCAATTGCAAATGGCCTGATTTCAGGATATTCAGACATAGAATGGATACACTCGAATAACAATTCCTTAGGAGCTAGCAATAATGAGCTACTCAATGCAAACTACACCTTTTCAATCCTGAGAAATCCATTCAAAAGGCTGCTGTCTTATTATCTAGACAAAATTGTCCACTACAACAATCACAAAGAGCAAAGCGTAAACGACACTAGCTATAATCACGCAAATATATTGTTTAAGTCAGATAGAGACCCAAGCTTTCAGGAATTCGTAGATACACTTTGGAAAAAGCCAAACCTATTGAACAATGATATACACACAAAAAAACAATGCGACTTTATGGTCTATAAAAAATATGATGATTATTTCGCATTTGAAGAATACAAAGAGACAATAGCTAAAATCAAGGCCAAGACAGGACTTGTAATTCATGACGTTAGAGATGTAAATACAATAAAAACTACGAAAGGGTTAGAGGAATCAGATGATTTTGAATATTCGCAAGACGCAAGAATAATTCGTCAACTAATAAAAGATGGCAAAAAACCAAACCCATACAAAATGTATACAGCAGATATGGCAAAAAAGACAGCTGCCTTGTATCTACCAGACATTCTTCTCTATTACTCGGCAGTAAAAAAAGGGAGTAAAGAGCTAAAGGGGTGGGTAGAGAAAATACAATAAAAATCCAAGGTACTTTAACAACAAAAAGGATGCGCACAAGCAAACACACGAAATACGAGATAATAAATTAAATTCGCCTACAAAAACATCCTTGGCTATCAAGAGAAAAGTATGTACTTACGCAAAAGAAGGGGACATTCCCAATAATGGAAAAATATATATTGGAAAAAAACAAGAAAATAAGTGATGAACTGAGCTCGATTAGGAATAAAATTCATTTAGATAGTCACCAACGAAGAAAGAGATGGCAGATGGTTAATTTTAAATTTAGTTACAAAGGATTCCCATCCGGAAAACTCAGACCACGAAGATAAAAACAAAAAGTCAATATTAATGGATGAGGCCGAGACATAGTCATACTTACTATCACCAATAAATAAAGATGGCTTAATGAAGTTGCCATTTGAAAATTCACGTTCTAAGATCAGTTTTTTATCATCAGGACTTCCAAAAATACCGGCATCAAAATATTGCGCAAGATTTCGAGAAGCAAATAGCTTGTTAAGCTCAATTTGATCTCCTCCAGATACAACAGACCAACGGGAACGATGAGTAAAATCACGCAATTGTCCTAATGCTGGTGAAACGTCACATAAACAGAGTCCTTCATAAACGAGGTCTGCATAAAGACTAACGAGCTCGTTGTATAAAGACTCATAATCAGCACAATCAATATTAATCGAAAGGCTTGGTAAAATCGAAGAAAGAAAGTAAGCAACTTTTTTATGACGAGATATTCCACCATTATTAACATGATACTTCGTGAGGAGATTCTGAGCTTCAATGCCCCAAGGTGCTGCAAGATCGTAGAAGGCTTGTGTCTTGACTTTATTAGAATTTAAGATTACACCATCACAATCAAAGATAATTGATTTATAGGAATCAAGTTTGTCAATCATTTCCCAGAGAATTAAGGTGATTTTCGACTAACAATACATCAGAAGGGACATCAACAGCAAGAGAACCAGACATACATTCGAACATAACGATGGGAGCTGAAAATTCCAAAAATCTAAGGATTTCTATGTCTTCAGAGTGTTCTAGACGACTCTTACGACCAAAGGAAGAAAACAATGCAAGATCGTTATGAGTAAAGCCATAGACACACACTTGCTTATAGTAGTTTGTCGGCGCATTTATCTCAGACTTAAAACCAGGAAGGGGTTGACGAGACATATAAACAAGATGATTATTCTCATTGAAAATAACCTTAGGAATATTTGTATTTGATGGGTCTTCGGTTGGCCCTATTGAAGTAAAGCCATTTACAACAGAATCAATATGACGAGATTTAATCTCAATGCATTTAATGATATCTTGGGGATTAAGTACAGGCTCATCTCCCTGAACATTAACAATAATGTCATAGTCCAACAACTGAGCTGCCTCACAAATTCGGTCTGTGCCTGTAAGACAATGAACACCTGTCATCAACACACTGAAACCAGCAGATTCACACACATTTCTGATCAGGTCACTATCTGTCGCAATATATACATGCTGCTGACCAACAGCTAAAGATGCTAGATCTGCGACCCAAATTATCATGGGTTTACCGAGAATATCTGCAAGTGGTTTGCCAGGAAATCTTGAGGAAGCGTATCTGGCAGGAATGACCACACATGCTGTTTGTGTCATAGGATTAGAGAGCATAAATACTAAGGCTAGGTAGATTTTTATAAGTTGTAGGTGTAATAGAGAAAAATGAAGTTTCCGGAGATACCCTCATAAATTGATCTAATATCCCTTCAACTTCGTCATTTCTTGGATCACCTGGCTGGTAACCATCAAACCCTGCAAGCTTCAGAGAAAGAGCACCTCCGGAGACACATACTGCTAGAGCATACGATAGAACTAAAGAACTGGGACACACGCAGAAGGTGTCATGAAACTCAAAGCTCTCAGGATTAACGCTCAGACCAAAGTCGTAGATACTTTTTGAAGAAAACTGTGCTTGTAATGATGAAGAGAGCATAGAATAGGGCGTGATGAGTGGGATATCACTTCGACAATGAAAATCAATATCAGCCAGCAGCCTAACTGGATGACAAGCTATAGAGGCATCAACATATTTAGAATCCAAAGTGGATATGGCATTAAAAGCAATTACAAATACGTCATGCGATTGAATATAGTTTATGAGAGCTGATAAATGAGCTTCAACACTGTTACCAGGTCCAATGAACAAAACATCACGATGCTTGAGTATCGAAGATGGACTCCAGGAACCAAGAGGGGCTTTATTGTACATATCACGCTCAAGCTTCAATGTATCCTGGTCGAATTTCGAAGCGTCACGGTCTTTGAGACTGTTGATCACTGCCAAAATGTCAGCGTCGTCAAAGCGAACATCACTTAACATTTGCTGTACAAAACTAGGATGAATTTTATATTTTCCTGAAAGATAATAATAAGGATTTGTGCCCCAGCGATACTGGGCTTTCAGCGAGGAAAAGTAATTACTAATTATATTCATCAGGGGAATCATGTCAGGAGTAGAACTTAGATGTTCAGACATTTCGATAACCAATTCCTCGGTTCGAGCATTACCTGGTCCTCGCCCCATACCAGTGACAGTAGAATCGAGCCAAAAAACACCATTACTGAAAGCGCATAAGGTATTGGAAAGAGCATTACCCATATTGTCGTGAGTATGAATGCCAATTGGCCCATGCCAAGTCTGCTTGATAATAGATACAATATTCGAAGTATCAGAAGGGTTCATGCAGCCTCTCGAGTCTGCAAAATATAAAGTTTCAGCCTTTGAAGAACTAATAAGTAAAATTACTTCACGGATAGTTGATTCAGTAAGGCCAAATATTTGCATTAAGTTTATAACAACCCGGAAGCCCATCTCACTCAAATGATCAATTGCAGGTAAAATAGAATGAACTTCATTGTGATTACATGCAATACGAACAATATCGACCTTTGACTTAGACGCGTTGAAAGGGAAAAGGTAATCAATCAAGCTAATTTGGTCTGAGGAACCCGCCAGTTCAGAGGCATTTAGCATCACAGAGATCAACAAATCATCTGGAATTGACAGTGTCTCAAGGAAGTCTTCACGAGAGTAAGCACATGCACCCTTGTATTCATTATTAAGACGCGAGCGAAAACCAATTTCTACAACCGAGACATTAACCTTCGACATCGCAAACAAATAAGAATCTATTATGTCCAAGGGAAAGTCCCATTTATTATAGTAACCACCATCCCTAAGAGTGCAATCAAGGATTACAGGGTTAGTCATGCTCGAATTTCAAGTTTCAACATTATATAGGTATAAAACTGAAATCGCACAAAGTCAGCAGAGAATGAGAGGACTCAGACGAAGGAGGCTGTTCCAACAACCGGAAACAGACGGTTAGCCCTTAACCAATATAATGGGACAGATCAAGGCCATAAGATATCCTATGATGCATACACAATTGACAACTTGCATATACGTTGAAGCCAAACATTGGCAGAGAATGACTTGATCGCAATTTTCTATTTTAGAGAATTCTGACTACAATGTGGGCAAAACCCAAACTCTATTACTCAATGTAACAAGATCACAAGTGAAAACGGGTCAAAATGAATAATCATGCAAATGCAAATGCAAATGCAAATGCAAATGCAAATGCAAATGCAAATGCAAATGCAAATGCAAATGCAAATGCAAAAGCTAAAACCCTAACACAAATGATATTTAAGCATAAATATTGAAATTTCGGCCGTCCACGCTCAAGAATCAAGTCATCAGACAAGCTGAGTAGATAAGCAAAACTAATAAACAGGAGTCCAGCGATAACTAACTGATCGCTACCGCCTAACATGGCCTCTATGTATTCATCGCGTCAAGGCATCTGCAGTCTTCGCAAAATACCAGTTGACATAATCTTTATTTATTGCAAGCCAATTGAACCGGAGGAGCGTTAATGGAATGAGGCCCACGGCCAACGCAATTAATGAAGCAGATAAGCATTTCTTATCCAACAGACTTCACTTGACTGCAAGACTTGCTCGGCTAATGGGATATGCTATAGTCAGGTTTCACTAGGTACTAAAAATGACGACTCTTCAATCAAAAATGAAAATTGATTTCGAAAATGTACAGGGAAGAGTTGAAGAAATATGCTCATCTTCAGATTATCAAAGGTTTGTCGACAAAGTTAACAATGCAGACGAAGTTTTTGTAATTGCCAATGGTGGTCTCCATTATGTTGGAAGTCATTTGGCTACTGACTGTACTCGTCTAATACCCAACAAAACGTTTCACTCATTTGATAGTTTCGGATTTATCACGTCTGCTGCAAACGACTACGGTTACACCGAAGTGTTTGTTAAGTGGCTATCTTCATTCACTGGGCACAAGGATATGTCAAAAACGCTCGCCATTGGCATGAGTTGTTCAGGTGGTTCAAAAAATGTTGTCAACGCAATGAAATATGTTAATGCCCAAGGTGGAGATTCATTCCTTTTGGCAGGTTCAGATAAACTACCAGAAGGGCTTGATGGTTTAAAAATGAAATTTGATTATTTTCACACGGTCGAAGTGGCGTGCATGTTTCTACTTTATGAGCTCATTCATAGGGTCGGTGGTGATTGTCCAAGCATTGCAAAAGAAAATATTCGCAACGTCGCATCCCCTTTGAGAGTTTAAAAGGACGTTTGAATTGAATTACAATTTTTCTATCAAAAATCATCGAGGAATAACTGAAATAATTTTTTCAGATTCCTTAGATCAAACATTTCAACAATCTACAAATTCCACATGCTTTTTGTATGACTCTTTCTTTGAAAAGCATATTCCCAATGATTTATGGTCAATTCCTATCGAGGTCTGCGAAAGTAACAAAAACTTAGATTATGCTAATGTTTTAATTAAAAAAATACTGGGCTACAAATTTCCTAATCAGATAGTAAGCATTGGAGGAGGAATTGTTCAAGATCTTTCAGGTTTTATATCTGCAATTCTCAAAAGAGGTGTTGATTGGACTTTCATCCCTACTACTTTCGCTTCTCAAGCTGATAGTTGCATTGGAAGTAAGACATCAATCAATGTAGGATCTTTCAAAAATCAGTTGGGTTTATTTTATGCACCTTCAAAAGTTAAAATTATACCATCATTCCTTCAATCTCTTTCATCAAAAGATTTGTACTGTGGTTTAGGTGAGGTCTTGCATTACTTTATGCAATGTCCAAATCAAGAAAACCTTGATTTAGCAAAACAGTTTGAAAACACAATATCAATTGGCTCGCCATCTACGGAGCTACTGTTAAAGTTAATTAAAGAGTCTCTCAGCATAAAATCCTCCATAATCCAAATAGACGAGTTTGACAAAGACATTAGGAAGGTCTTTAATTTTGGTCATACTTTTGGACATGCGATAGAGGCAGCAACGAAAAATCATGTACCACATGGAATAGCTGTCTTATTGGGTATAAAAATTGCTCTTGAAATAGCAGAAATCTGTAATAATGATCTGCTCATTAAATATAATTCCTTGGTTGAAGAGTCTATCAATCATATCCATGATTATTGCAGATGTAATTTTGATATTGAAATATACAAGCGTTCGCTATTAAGAGACAAGAAAAATTCAGTAGATGGTCACATTGCTGTTGTCCTACCTGACGATAAGCCCAAATCTCCAGAACTAACAATCATGAATTTGGTGAATTTAAAAGACAATATAGTTTTCGAAAAATCTATTTCTATTCTCCAAAAACAAAAAACTTTTGATTTATGAAAATCGCAGGAATCGTAACAGCACGCGGTGGAAGCAAATCAATTATTAAAAAGAATATTATTCAGATCAATGGCATGCCATTGCTTCATTATCCTTTGCTTTCATTGATTAATTCAAAGCATAATATTTCAACATATGTAAATACAGATTGTTCAGATATTGCTTATTCGGCTAGTTTGCTGGGAGTAGAAAATATAGAAAGACCTGAAAAACTCGCTGGTGATACGATTAATCACGGCGACGTCATAATAGACGCATGCCAACAAGTTATACACCAAATAGGTAATGTAGATATTTTTATAATACTCTTGGGAAACACAGTTATGATAGATAGTATGATAGTTGATAAGTGCATTGATACACTTTCATCCTCAGATGCATCAAGTGTCATCACCGTCTGGGAGGCTGCTGATGATCATCCTTACAGAGCATTAAAATTGAGTTCTGATGGATATTTAGGTGAATTCAATAAGAGGAACGTATGTACTGACCGACATTCGTATAATAAAGCCTATTTTTTCGATCAAGGCGTGTGGGCCATCAAATCAGAATTTGTTTTTGATCGAACGGGTCCTTCTCCATGGTACTGGTTGGGACCACGGGTCAAACCAATCATACGTGAGTGGATTACAGGTAGAGATATTAACGGTCCCTTTGATGTTCCATTTCATGAATTATGGGATAAACTTAAAATCACACCTAAGGAGTTTAATTATTAATGAATTTTTCAGGAAATCCAGCTGAACACTATCATCATTACAATGTAATTCCAGATTGGGATAATTCAACATATAGAGAGCTTAGTAATACTGGAGTATATTCATCAATAATGGCGTGTGGAACATGGAGATTACTGGGAAATCAGAGTAACAACTTTGAATCACAAGAAATTTTCGAAGAACTTTTGTTAAACGGGACCAATCACTTTGACTGTGGTAACAATTACGGCAGGCCGCCGGGCTCTGCCGAAAAAAGCCTTGGAAACTTAATCAAAAAGTACACTTCTATTAGAAATGAACTTATTATTGCAACAAAAGCTGGTTATGAGATGAGACCAGGACCTAATGGTTCTGGCTCATCCTATAAGCATTTAAGATCTGAACTAGAGGGAAGTTTAAAGCGTCTTAGCTTAGATTACGTCGATATTTTTTATACGCACAGATATGACCCTCGTGTCAAAATAGAGGTGGTTGCAGATAGTTTATCAAGATTATACGACTTAGGCTATTTTCTTTATGCGGGAATTTCTTCGTATCCAAGAGATCAGTTAATCGATTTAATAAAGCTGCTTAAGTCAAGAAATGTTCCTATAGCAACAATACAATATAATATATCGATGATTAATTTGGACTGGTTTAAAACCTGCCAATTAATTTATGAAACTTACGGAATTACTACTTCAGCATTTGGGACATTGGGG
>CAJXMP010000108.1 GCA_913056515.1 uncultured Lewinella sp. | reverse complement strand
ACCAAAGCGAGTAAGCGCATCACCGAATGAAGCCATACGGTTGAAACGACCAATCTCAGCATCCTTCAAACCTTTCATAGGAGCAGTAGCAGAGATGTCCATAAGACGACGACCGATTTGACCTAGGATGATTTGGTTTTTTGAAGTTTCATGTGCCATGATGTATTTCCTTTTTTCCATTTGATAGATATATTATACCAAAACTAAACAGTGATGTCAACCCTTTTTTTCATTTTTTTGAAAAAAGTTTTCATTTGAAATCAATGGCTTAGTAAAAATATGCTTGTTCACGCTCATATTCTTTACGTTCTTGAGTTACCCAGTTCACTGGACAACCAATTTGTTCAGCGATTTGTTCATCAGACAAATCAGTATCAAAATATTCATTGATTTCAATCAAAACGTCAGATATACGAGACATTAAGCTTCCTCCACAGTAATTTTATATTGAACGCCATTTGCATCTTGCATTAACATAGTCTTCTTAGTTGATAAGAAGTAACCATCAATCGGATGTAGATCCATCACGACATTGCTGACTTCAACGATTTTGTTATCAGCTTTGTCGTTAGTGAAATGCTGTTTAATCTGGTCAGCAATCCAGTCACAATATACTAGCATTACGCGATTTCCTCAAAACCAACCATTCCAACTTTGTACTTTGTAGTACCCAACAACATGTGGTCACCCATAGATGTTGAGCGTAAACCAAATGTACGACCGTCAACAACAGGAAGTTCACCAACAACAGTAACGTCATCGTTACCATCGGCTTCCATTTTAAGAGACCAAGAGTCCATGATGTTTTGAGTCCAACGATAAGCATATTCCAAAGCTTCGTTGCCAACACGCTCACCAACTTCAACAAACGCAACAGTACGTGGTGTGTCTTCGAACGCTGTGTGGATAACTGCAACTTGTGTCATTTTTTCTTTCCTTTTTTTACCTTATATGTATATACTACATCATCTGAAAGCAAATGTCAACACTTTTTTTCATTTTATTTGAAAAAAGTTTGTAATCAAATCAATGGCTTATAATTTTTTTAGAAGTGCAAGTAAAAGATACATCATCTAATGTTGCTATGTAAGGCATATCCCATGCATCTAAAGACATTCCATTTTGAAAATGTATTTCAAAGGCGTATTGGAAATCTTTTTCAATAACCCTTTTCATTTCTGAGCAAGTTGAATAAAAGTAAAATGGACCAACCTCAGTTAATTTGACTCCTTGATATGCTATAAGTACAAACCACAACATTTTTTTTATTTTTCTCCTATCACAAAGTACTGACTGTATTCTCTAACACCAAGATCATCTTCACGTTTAAAAGTCATTTCATGCTTATCTATTATAGCTGACAACTCAGCTTGTTCTATAAGATCGTCACAAGAATGAATTAAATTTATATGGCCTCTTTTGGTTAAATTGCATCCACTCAAAACACACAATTTATTCTTTGGTATTACATTTTTCATGGGATAGCTATGTTCACAGCTCGTATTAATGTAAATGTCAGCTTCAGGAATATGACTATAGTCAAATGTAACATCCATAAGAAGATGGCACCAAGGGCCAGGATTGTTTACAAGATTAGAAATTTCTTCAGTAATTGGATCCATGTCTATAAGACGAGTATACTTAGCGTCTTGTTCTATGCAGAATTGTAAAGAATATGCACCCATGCCGGCATTTAAAATATTGACTTCTTTGTTTGATACATCAATCTTATCTGACCACCATTCTTGAATTTTAAATTCTTCATGCGATATTTGATCTCGAATATTATCACGAAACCACGGGTATTCGGATTCCCAAAGGATTAAGTCGTGTGTAAGCATTTTTGTTTTTCCTCGTGACTTAAACCTTCAAGCATATGAATAATGCCTGGCTTTTCATTTTCTTTTATTGCTCGTTGAGTTGTGACTATACCTCTATCAAAGTATTGAAAATGATTTCTTCTATCGCCATAACTATATGGTCCAAACTGATGAAACATAAAAGTATCCATTGAAGGATAAGTAAAGAAACATTCATCTAAATGATTTAAAACCAGATCATATATTGGTTTATTTTGACCGGGCTTCCATACCATCACTGAGCTATTAAACAGTGGGCATCTTGTAATGTGATATTGTCTTTTCCATTCTATACCGTCGTTTGCTTCGTACCAATAATTCCAAACCAAATAAGGTTTATCGTTGTTGAGTTCAAAAAAATAAGCAAGGTCTCCTTGGATATTTGTATCTAAATCTAAATATAATAATGTATCGTTTGGATTAAACTTTTTGTCAGCTTCAAACATCGTAAGTTTTCTATAATGAGGTATGCCTCCAAAGTCATCTCTATGATAGCCGTTTTGGAACTCTTCTTTTCTATACGTAGGTTCTACCGAAGCTCTATAATGTTTTGTTTTATAAACCTCCCAAGATTCATCTAATTTATCAAAACATTCAAACTCAAAGTCTACACTACAATTCCTTTGAGCTTTTTTATACAGAGAATTTACATCATCATCTGTGTACAGAGATCCCCATTTAGCGCAAACAATTCTATGCATCACATTCCTTCCATATGATAAAAAATATAATCAAGCTTTTCATGTTTATTTTTTCCATATAAGTGCCAAAACCCAACTTCATTATCTTCGTCTGTCCAAGGTCGATTTATGATATCGTCTAATATATGATTATAATAAAAAGAAAGATCTTCTGGTTTTATATTATTTTCATTTATCCAATCGCCAACAGTAAGCATATTTGGCTGCATTTGAATATGTTTATCATGTAAAATATAATCTAAAAAGCGTTTTTCTAGATAGCGAGCCAACTCGATGGCAGCTTTCTTAGTCATAATTTGAATGCCGCCATAAATCGCTTTAAAGGTTTTGGGATCCTTTCCTCTTTGTATAAGATCTTCTTCCTTCCAAGGGGCACCTGCAATATATTGAGTTTCAGGAAAAGGTTTTGCCTTTTGCGTAATATAAAAATCGGCGTCAGGAAATACAAAGTAATCTACATTTTCGTCTTTATGGTTAAGCGCTGACAAATATTGGTGATATAAGTTTCCATGATGATCACCATATTTTTGATTTGCACGTTCAATCAAATCAAGTTGTTCTCTATAAACAACATGTTTATAACCGTATTTTTCGCAATACCGAGCAAACGATGGTATAAGAATATCATTGTACAATTCAACGTATTCTTTTTCATCGTCTAAATGAAGCCACGTACCTCTACCAACAAAAGACTGTATTACAATATACTTCAACCTAAACCCAGCCTTTTCATTTCATTAAGAGCATCTTTTCGTATTGCTCTTAAAATGATTGCTCTTCTTACAGTATTAGTTTGATTTGGCATTACGCTATGTAATGTATTTCCATAAAAGCACATAAATCTTCCACACTCTACATCTTCTTGAATATAATTATCTTTAAAAAAATTATCATAAGGACTTGGTTCACTATTTGGTCTAAGTAAATCTTTTGGATTGTATCTATATCTATGAGTGCCTGGAACGTACCCAGTAGAACCATTTTCTGAAGTAAAGTCAATTAATGGAATCATAAATGTAATGCTTAATGGACCTTTTTCCAAGTAATCATCCATTCGTAATTCTGGTTTTTGTGGCCAAACATAAGGAGCATCTAAGTGAATTCTTACAGGACAATCGTGTTTGCAGTTAGATATAATATATCGATTAGTGAGCTGCCATCCCCAGTTATGTAGTACTCTATTACATACTTTTTCTAATGTTGGAAAAATAACATGATTGATGTATGAATTATCTTCTGGAATCTGAGACCAATAATACGCCCAGTCTAAGTCACCTTGAGCTGCATTTACTTTATCATTATTCATCCAATCAAAATTTTGAAGCATGCCAACAAATGGTGGCAATTGGGATGCCACTTCGTTTAAAGAAAGAATTTCGTTTCTATTGAAAACTTGTTCTGAAACTGCGAAGCCTAAATCATCTAAATCAAAAAAATTTACCATTTTACTATATAATAATTTTTATTTAAGGGTTGCACTATAGGATCAAAAGGTTGTAAAACTCTTTCTATTTCCTCTTGAGTATACTTATAGTAGAATTCTCCAAAACCATCATCATAGTTTTCATTATAAAAAACAAAAAAGGCATGTTGTGCTTTTAATCTTTGATAATGCCCAATCAGTTTAGATAGTCCAATATAATTAGGTGTTCCAAACATTGACACTAAAATATCGCAATGATCTTGAAAGTACTCTTTACAATCATGGATTTTAAATGTATATTCAGGAAACTTTTGTCGAGCATTATTTAGCATGCCTTCTGACATGTCATATCCTACAAAAGTTTTTGGATGCGGCTTGCCAAGTATTTCAATGTCTTGTCCAGATCCTATTCCAAGAGAAATAATTCTACCAACTTCACCATTCTTCATCCAAAATTGATGGGCGTCGTACTCGTCTTTCATGTATGGATTATTTTTCCATCCGCCTTCAACGTATTTTTGTTCATACCAAGTTGAGGCCTCGTTGTATTTGTCTTTTAAGCTTACCATCCTATATCACCATATTTCATTACAGCTTCCTTAGTCATTTCGTCAAGTGACGTACCCTGTTCATGATCTAATTGATCAAATCCCCATTCTAATTCGCGGCATCCCATACAATCGCCACAAGCAGTATCAGCACTAATATTACAAGAAATAGTGTGATTAAATATACTATCAAAATTATTTCTTCTTGCTAAATCAATAATATGATATTTTTCAAGATGTTCAAATGGATTTTTTAAAAAAGAATCGTTCGTGAGCCAAGGCCTTTTAGCTATACCTCTTTGCTCAGGATTCCATCTTGGAAACCATTGTGGATGTGGCGGTAATATATTTCCACAATATAATTCTTCGCAGTTAGTAGTATCTCTTATTTCCTGAAAAGCTAAACACAATCTTGGATAATGAGCAGTCATTGGCCAGTTCCATCTACTCTGGCCAACAACTTCCATTTGAATAGGAATATCGAGCTCATAAAGAATATTCTCAATCAGTGGCTTACGAGGATCTTCACTTGTCTGCACATTAAATAAGCGTATTTCAATATTCGGAAAATAAGTCCAAAGTAAGTTTAAAAGCACAGTGCTGTCTGCACCAGACGATACGAGTACTCCAATCTTTTCTTTTGGATTTAAATGAATGATTCTTTCATCCCATTCAGGTCCGGTTCTAAATTCCATTTTATTCTCCAAAAAACAAACTAAAATTCTTTGAAATAAAATGAGTCATTACGGCATTATGCTCTTTACAGTCTGATTTTAATCCTGTCTTCGCAGATTTCCAGGCCGTACTACCTATATCATAGGATTTAATATCATGCCTATCATGTTTATTATGCCAAGCTCTAGGTAATCTTTGTAATGGAACTTGATTCTTTTTTACTTTATAAGACATAATTGTTTCATTATCGTAACCAAAAGAATTTTGCACCTTTTCAGGGTACATTGAAAACTCTTTAAGCTCTTTCATTGTTTCAATTACCTTTTTAATATCAGAAAAATAATCGAGCTTTTCCATCACTTGGCGAGAAGCCATCATTACACCTGTATTAAATATGAAGTGATCTCCATCAATATCATCTTCTTGTAATAAAGCATGCGCATTCCAATATTTAGCTTGGGGATTACGAAAATCTTTATTATAATGTTCAAAATAACCCGCTTGATTTGGAAACACTTTGGCGTCAATTGGTTCTACGGCATCACAACATAATTTCATTTCAGCACTTAAAAAATCAAAAGCATTAATGTAATTATGAAAAACGACGTCGTAATCGATATATAACACTAGATCATAATCATAAGTAAGTTGATCTAATAGCCACACCTTATATAAATTAATAATATCATATTCAGATAAATCAGGAAATCTTTGAGCAAACTCTTTATATTGATCGTCATAACCAAAGTTAATGTATTTAGCGCCTACTGCCTTTGCATAATCTTTATGATTCTGAATTAAACGATCTTTGTATTTCATTAATCTTTGCTTTGTTCGTAAGCTTTTATTTACTGGATCATCTGAATGGCCTCGAGGATTATCAAGCTTATCATCAGGAATTTCTATATAAATTGAGTATATACAATTCTGAGTATTTTTCCAATAAGCATTAAATTTTTTGTTTATAAAATGCGCTATTTTAATTTTATCCCAATCAATTTCTCTAGGATCCTGAATAATTGTGTGCCATTCTTCATCCATTAAAACATATGGTATATTATGATTTTCGAGTATGTAAGAAAATATAGATTCATTATTTGGATAATAATAATCTCTCAATAAGCTAAAGTCATCTCTCTTATAGTTGTTTTCTTTAATAGTACGTATTTTTTCTGAAGCTTCAAATGTTCTGTCATAATAGCGAATAGAACGGATTGTTTCAGAATTTGCAATCATAATCCCAGTATTCATTACATGATTGTCAGCGCCATTTAAAAGATCTTTTGTAATATGATATTTAATAGTAGGGCTTCGTTGGCCTACTTCTTTTAAAAGAAGCTTTTGAATATTTTTGTCGAGTACTGAGCTTGTTTGTTCTTTAATATGAATACCTTTTGAAAGATCTAATTCTTCAAATATATTTTCTTTTGTATTAAAGACAACATCTACATCAACATACATCACTTCGTCATATTCTTCTGCTAACTCAGCCATAATATGATGTTTATACAGATTTACTCTTGCGAATTCAAAACCAGCATTAATCTCGAAGTCTTTCATTGTATTGTGATAAAACTTAAATTCAACACCAATGCTTTCTGCATACTCTTTTTTATTTGCCATCAATAGATCCCAATAGTTTTGGATTTGATGAACCTGATATGAATTTGTATGCCAACGATCTTGGATGTGTTCTATATCGTCATAAATTGAAAAAATTACTCGTCTCATATTCCAATCACCATATATTTTGAATTGAATTCACCTTGATAAAATACGTGTGCTAATTTTAAAGAATCTACAAATTCTTCTAAACTATCGTAAGTATTAATGTTTTCTGCTTTTTCATGATTATTACTACTTTGAAAACACACTATACTATCAATTGGTTTTGACTGCACAATCATTGTAATATCGTCTTGCTCCATATTTTCGCAACTCATGTTTATAATAAGCTGAAAAGCATCTGTACGATCAAAATAATAATCAACAGCGTCTTCTGTTATTGCTATTGTGTTTTCACTTTGTATTCCGTACTGCATACAAAGAGGGTCAGAATCTATATTCCATATTTTTACATTTGCTTCAATATGCTTTCGTAAAAACACACCACAATACCCATACCAACTTGCCATTACACAAACGTCACGCAATGGAAACGTTAAATGTTTATCATTTAAATATTGTATGAGAGTTTGGATAAGCCAATCATAATTTGCGAATTGCTCTTCGCTTATAGAATTTAGAATATCACAGCTTCTGTATAGATCTATATTTGGATCATATTTACTATCGTGATATATTTTTTCTATATGATGAAAAGCATTTTTATATATCAGTTCTTTGCAAGTCATATTTCAATCCATTATACATATCAATTGGTGCATCCCATTTAGCAGGATTTGCTACGCTATTTACGATCCCGTGTTCAAAAGTATTAAAGGGAACTTTTTCATGAACAAGGAATCTATCAATACCAGGATATTTTCGCATAAAGTAATCTTTATTACTTAGAAAATAATCCCACACGAAGCTTTGTTGTCCAGCAGTCCACGTAATTATAGAGCTATTTATGTGCACGTCATAGGCGTGTGGAGCCATGTATAGATCATCTTTCCAGTAGTCTTTGATGATTGTCAACCCATTCCACGTAATAAACTCAGATGGATCTCTTTTAATATCCATATCTAAATCAAAATATAAGCACTTGCCATGCACAGGAAAGTCTTCACTAAACATCGCAAGTTTATTCCACCAATATTTTAATGTTGGCTTTTTAAAACACGGAATGATATTGACTGAAGCATTAATACCTTTCTTATCTTCGGTATAACAAAAGTATTTCACATCAGGCCAGATCCAAAAGCATTGTTCAAACAAACGATTTACATGATCAGCACTATACTTATCACCATGCTTTACAAATATAATATTGTTAACCAATCGGGCCTCCGTGCTCATCGTACATTTGTATAACGCTTCCATCTAAAGCATCTAAACACCAGTTTTCAAGTTGAAGTATTAAGTGATATGCTTTATTATAATTTCTAAATGCTACAGTAGTTTGAAGATCATCTTTCATGTGCTGAATAATTTCTTGTAATTTTTGAGGAGGCAAATGCTTTAAAGTAACATGAGTTGGATATAGAATAGTATTATACCACAAATTACAATCATGCGTTTGAGTAAATCGTACGAATTCTATCATTTCATCCCAGTTCATATTCATAGGATTTACCATAATAGATAAGTTTCGCCTATTTGTATGACAATAGTTTTTAAAGATTTCAAAATTATTCATTAAAGTTTCGAAGGATCCGTTAACACGTATTTCTTCATATCTTTCTGGGATTAAACTATCTATACTAATATTTAAATGTATATTACATTTATCAAGTATTCCTTGAACTCTTTTGTTATAAACAGTACCATTGGTTGCTATATTAACTTTAAGCTTTGGATTCATTTCAGCTACAATATCAAGTAGATCTAATAATATTTTTTGGGCAAAAGGTTCTCCTCCATTTACTCTTAATTCAGTAAGGTGCGGAATAAACTCTCTCATTTGTTCTAAAAACGAATCATCAAATATTTGAGGTAAAGGAGGAAGTTTATCTCTATTTTTTCGTATGCCGGAACTTAAATTACCATTACACATAATGCATTCAAG
>CAJXMP010000107.1 GCA_913056515.1 uncultured Lewinella sp. | reverse complement strand
GCGGAAGTGGTAGGCCAATACAGTGTGCCTTTCTTTAAGGAGGCTTACGATAAGGAAAACAATACCCTTACTGCTGAACACATGGAACAGATAGGATCCTTATTACAAGAATTGGTTTCAGTAAAGCAAGTATAAAAAACACTAAATAAGTGCCCTTTTTTTATTTCCATTCCCATTCATCCAACATTAAAACCGTTTTTCCAGCCTGTTGTAAATGTTGACTTAAATGATTGATAAGATTTTGTTGATCTGCTGAATCTAAATCATATGGCATAGCCAAACTTTGTCCATTATCCATAAAAATAAAATAATGTGTTCCTGTGCCTTCTAATCCCTGTATTTGGTCTAATCCAAATTTGGCTTCACCAGCTTTGGATTTTAATACACAATGTTTGTCATTCAAGGTAATCGTCAGCTTATCATCAAAATCGCCTTGGTGGTTTTGTTCCACATATTTTTCAAAATTCTTTTTGTACATGCGTACATCAAACCTAGGCAAAAGAATAAACCACAACAAACCTATCCCCAGGAAGCCAAAACCCAATAAAAGCATATCCTGATACAAGTATATACCAGCTATAGGGACGCAAGCTAATAAGGCAAATAATCGAGTTTGCTTTCTTCTCTTTTGTAGACGCTCACTTTTAGAAGCATTATAGGTGTAGTAGAAGGTGTAATCCTCCGCATTTAGTTTGTAGGAATATTGCATAATTTAAATTTGCGCTAGCGACAAAGCTAAAGAAAAGGCTGTGAATATTAAACTCTGTTTGTACTATTCAATCTGAGCTTATTGAGCATGTGAAAAAGAAAGTTTAGCTCTGTGCCTACTTCCAAGACTGTAGCCTTGTACACTTCCGCAACCTCTGGTGTATCATCTGCAGCTTTTGGATCTGTATACTTTAAAGGAAATCGATGTATTGCACCTTGTACCGCCGGACAAGCCTCATCAGCTTCATTACATACCATCAATGCATAGAATCCAGAACTAGGGTTACATTCCTCATCATATACTTTTGAAAAATAGGTCTTTTCACCCAACTCAGTAACTAGATATTTTGGATTGTCTGAATCATCTTCAGCTATGATTTGAATTCCAAAGGCATTAATCGCTTGAATCATCTCTGGCGCGAAAGCTGTAGCTTCTGTACCCCCCGAAAAAGCGCTAATATCTAATCCATAATGCTTAGCCAACAAATCTGTAAGTACCTCTGCTAATTGGGATCTTCTAGAATTATGTGTACAAATAAAAAGTAACTGTACGGCTTTATCAGCAATAACATCTGCACTGATTGCATTTGCGATCAAAAGTAAAAGAGCTTTACGTGCTTTAGAAATTGTAGTAAAATCGCTGATTTGTATGCTTAGGTCAAATGTAGTAGCCACTGTATTAGGTTGTTCTGTTCTTGACTGAATTTACAATTAAATTCTTATTACCAAAAAAATATTGGTTTAGAAAAACGAAAGCTGAAGATAAAAGTAGTTCATCTGCGTATGGAATCTATTTATTCAAATCCATTTGAAAAGTAAACTAATGCATTAGGATATCAGTTTATTTCATGATTGAACATTTAATCATAGTTCTTATCGATTGAATCACTATTTTAAGTACTGTATTTCCCAATACCTATAAATATGATCTATAATTTCAGTATTTCATCCTTCTATTCCTTCCTGACTACCTGCCTTTTTATACTGGCAAACTCAACTGCCCAGGCACAAATTCAAAAAGATCAGATTGAAATCGTTAGAGATTCGTTTGGGGTCCCTCATATATTTGCTCCAACAGATGCTGGTGTTGCTTATGGCCTAGCCTGGGCGACTGCAGAGGATGATTTTGAAACCATCCAAATGCAATTATTGCCCATAAAAGGGCTAGCAGGACAAGTATTGGGTAAGCAAGGGGCATTCTTTGATGTTGCCGTACATATCATCAACCCAAAAGCACAAGTGGAAGCGAATTACGACAAAGATCTCAGTCCATCCTTTAAAACCATATTGGAATCGTACACACAAGCCATTAACACCTATGCAGCGCTCCATCCTAAAGAAGTATTGCATAAAGATTTATTTCCGGCTCAAGCTCAAGATATCATCCAAGCCTATGTAGTAGGCATGGCGCTCCTATCAAGCGCAGACAAACCACTTATGCAGATTCTAGGAAATAAAGTATCTGAGGTAGGATATAATGAGACCCGAGGTTCCAATGCCTTTGCAGTAAACTCCAATAAGACCTCTGATGGGAACACATACATTGCTATTAATTCCCATCAACCTCTTGAAGGCTTGAACTCTTGGTATGAAGCACATCTTTGCAGTGAGGAAGGATGGAATATTGTAGGTGCAAACTTTGTTGGAGGGGTTTCTATTTTCCATGGCACCAATGAATATCTAAGTTGGGCCCATACGGTTAACCATCCAGACTTTGTTGACATTTTTCAACTTGAAATGCATCCAAGCAAAAAAGGCTTGTACAAATATGATAATGAATGGATTCCTCTTGAACCCAATCCCATCAAAGCAAAAATTAAGTTGTTAGGATTTATTCCGTTTGGAATCAAGCAAAAGATATACACCTCTAAATTTGGGACAACCTTTCAAACCAAGGAAGGTACCTTTGCCATCAGAATGACGGCGAACCACAGTATAAAAACAGCAGAACAATGGTACCGAATGAATAAAGCGACTTCTTATACCTCTTTTAGAGAAGCTCTGGACATGCAGGGTATAACTTGCACCAATATTGTTTATGCTGATGGCCAAGACACCATTTTCTACATATCAAACGGACTATTACCAAAACGTCATCCGGACTATGATTGGAAAAAAGTTGTTCCTGGGATAAGCTCGGATGTACTCTGGGACAGCTTCTACCCCATCGATAGCTTGCCCCAAGTATTAAATCCCTCTGGTGGATACGTGTATAATTGTAATCACAGCCCTTTTCTATCAGCTGACTCCACCTCCAATCCAGTAGAGGCCAATATACCAGTTACTATGGGTTATCAGGGTAAGGATATTCTAACCAATAGAGGTGAACGATTCGCTGAACTGATTGGTCAATATGATCGAATAAACTATGACGAATTCAAAGCCCTTCGAGCAGATCGATCCTATTCAAAACCCATGGATTCAGCCCCTAGATTGGAAGTACTCTTCAATTTGGATCCAAAACAATACCCACATTTGGCATCCAGCATTCAGCTATTGAGTGCATGGAATAGATCTTTTGATGAAAATAGTATGGAAGCCCCAATAGTTATTTTGGTGTTGAATCATCTGTTCTCCAATGGAATAAGTACGCCGGATTTGTATAGTGGATCTAAACTAACTGAATCTAAGCTGATCACTGCACTTGAATTTGCAGAAAAACACTTGGATAAACATTTTGGAAGTAAACAAGTACCCCTCCAAGCATTTCAAATACACTCTAGAGACCAAGTATATTTACCTTTCGCTGGTGGACCTGATGTAATGGCAGCGGTATATAGTCGTATTCAAAAAAATGGAACAGTCAGACCTATTGCAGGAGATTCCTATATTCAAATGGTTCAGTGGACTGCTGAGGGTCCAATCATAGAAAGTATAAATGCTTATGGCGCTTCCAATGTCAAAGGCAATGCGCATCATACCGATCAAATGGAGTTATTTACTAATCAAGCATTCAAACCGATGAGCCTAGACAAGGAAAAGGTCTATCAAGCTGCTGAGCGTATCTATAATCCTAAATAATTAAGCCTTTTTTGCAATAGCTTGTATTCCTTCAAGTAATCGATCAAAGTCTGTTTGAAGGGAGTATAAGCCTGGTGTAACTCTAGTAACTTGCCTTCCTTCTAAAGACGCTGCCACTGTGAATACACCATACTCATCGTATAAACGCTTAACTAAATCACCTGATTTTATCCCCTCAATGCCAAAGCTTGCAATGGCACAACTTCTGTTAGGGTCTACAGGTGTATTCATAATCACTTTTGGAATACTTCTTGCTTGTTGCGTCCAGTATTGATTTAAATGCCTCAATCGAGCCTCTTTTACAGGGACGGTTATATCCTTATTGAATTGTAGTGCAATTGGAATCGTCATTACCACGGGAGTAGCTGGTGTTCCATAATGCCCCAATCTTCGTATATCATCCTTTGGAAGTCTAGAATCTCCGTAGAGTGCACGTAGATCTGAAATTCTATCTTTTTTGACATATAAAAGTCCTGCACCCAATGGGCTACTGAACCACTTATGCAGGTTTGCACCTAAAAAGTCTACTTCTAGATCTGGTATATTAAAATCAACATGGGCATAGCTATGTGCAGCATCAGCCACCACTTCTACCCCTTCTGCTTTGAGTGCCCGAGCAATTTTGGCTACTGGTAGAATCTGCCCAGTCAAATGCATCATATGAGTTAATAAGGCACATTTAGTCTTAGGCGTCACTTGAGACATATATGCATCAATAACTTCTTGATCATCTTTAGGATCAAAAGGGACAGGAACAATTTTCAAAACAATGCCTTCTTCTTGCTCTAGCATTTCAAATATTTCAATCATGGACCCATAATCATGCCGACTTAACAGCACCTCATCTCCTTTTTCCAATCGCAAGCCCTGAATGATTACATTGAGCGCCTCCGTTGCATTTCGAGTAATGAGCAACTCCCCTTCTTCTACACCAGAAAATGTCTCTAGAGATTGGACTATTTGAGCTAATTCTGGGAAAAAATCATTCCGCATATAATTCGAACCCAAGGTGTTGACCTTTTTGATGTTGCTTAGGTAAGCATCGTGAACGGATTTTGGATGAATACCAAAGTATCCATTTTCTAGATTGATAAAATCTTCTGAAACGGCATAATATGCCTTTTTAAACTGCTTCCAATATTCCTCATCTGAAGTATATTCCAAACCATACCCTCGATCCCAATGAACAACTTGATCTTTTCCACTAAATGAAAGAAAAGGCATACTGGCCATACCAAGTCCCAATTTTTTTAAAGCAGTCCTACGTTTCATATCCGTACATTTTAATTTGGACCTATAAACTAATGAATTTCAAGGAGAAGTCGATGAATAATGTCCTGCTATTCGATTAAACTAGGCTGAACAGTAAGCTGATAGGTATAGGTCTTATTGCCATCGATAGTATACTCTGGATGCACCAATCTCCCCCAAGAAGTATCACCTCCTACACCCATTTGACGATAATCCAAATTCCATTGGATAGTATTCCCGATTTTGATATCAGCACCATGTTTTTTGGTCACAGGTACTAAACCAGATGCAGATGCTTGAGCATCACCAGATTTAAAATCTAGTTCTTCCATTCTAAACGGCCAGACGCTGGTATTTAAAAAGGCAGTATGACTTTGAGCCCTCAACTTTAAGGCATCTGATTCTACGCTTACCCAACGCACATCAGATTTATTACCCGTTTCTTGAGGTCTAGCATATCGATGAAATTGATCCTGAATGGATCCAGTATGCCATTGTGTTTTTTGCCCAGTTTTTCTATCCCAGTACGTTTCCGCTGGCCCCTTACCATACCATTCCATAGTATGAAATGGATCATTAAGGGTCAGATACATACCCAGTCTAGGTATATTGGGTAATTGGGCTTTGATGGGTGTATAGTAATAGTCCATTAATAATATACCTGCACCATCCAATACATAATCCACATCTACTACGGCGATAGAATCTGGCAGCGTATAGCGAACACGATACTTTAAATACCCCTCCTGAATACTTGGTTCACCCAATAAAGTTGCTTGATAGTTATAACTGGCCTCTTGCCAAACTTGGGCCCATTGATCCATGCCATTGCCGAGATCATTATCAGTAGGAGGTCTCCAGAAATTGGGTCTTATCGGTTCAGATGTGATAACTTTCCCCTGATAAATCCAAGATTGAATTTCTCCAGAATGCATATCGATAGACAAGACTGTATTTGCAGTATTCCATTGATACGAATCGTCTCTAACTATTAGCTCAAAGTTTCCAGGTGTCTTTTCAATGGCTTGTTTTTGGGCTTGTTGAATGATGAATTCATCCCAGGCAACTTCATGTCCAATAGGTCTTAAATGCTTTTCCTTAGCTTGAATCAATTGAACTTGTAAAATATATTCCTTAGATGTATCCAATTCTTGAAATAAATCCTTTATATCCCAGGATAGGTTAGTACCTGGTTGGAGTCCATGGAATTCAAAAGAACCCGTTTGGGCTACTTTTCCATCTGCTAGGAGTGTCCAATTCACGGCCTTGTCTGAATGGTCTTCAAATAAGCTTTTATTCTTTAATGTTATGGCAGTTTTGTTCCGACTTTTTTCCCAATCAAACTGAACGGGCTCATACACCTTTTTCACTTCAGACAAATGTGGGTGTGCTTCTCGGTATGGGTCTACCAAGCCATTATTTAGGAAATTACCATCAGTTGGTAAATCTGGGTGATAATCATGCCCGTAAGCCAAATAGGGATTACCTGCTTCATCCAGATATTCTAAAGATTGATCTACCCAATCCCAAATATATCCCCCTTGGAGATTTGGGTGCCGATCTATGATATCCCAATAATCTTGCAGATTACCTACTGAATTGCCCATAGCATGGGCATACTCAATCATAATAGCGGGAGTATTGGGATAATTTTCGCCGTGATCTACCAAAGATTCAGGACGAGCATACATGGGACAAAAGATATCTGTATATCCAGCTCGATAGGCAGGCTCATACTGTATGATCCGATTGTCTTCCTGCATTTTTAACCACTCATACATGTCCTCAAAAATGCTTCCCTCACCTGCTTCATTACCTAATGACCACGCATAGATGGAAGGGTGGTTTCGATCTCGGTAGTACATTCGTTGGGTTCGAATAAGGTGTGCATCATACCAAGACCTTTCGTTACCAATTTGAGTCTTTTCATCAATGGCTAAAGGATGACTTTCAATATTGGCTTCATCTACTACATACAAACCGTACCGATCACAAAGTTCTAGCCAATAGGGATCATTGGGGTAGTGTGCAGAACGCACGGCATTGATATTGTTGAGTTTTATCAGTTGAATATCCCGCTCCATAGATGCTTTTGAAACAACATGTCCGGTATAAGGATCCGTTTCATGCCTATTTACACCTCGAATTTGTATGGGCTGACCATTTACAAGGACTTGTCCAGATTTTATTTCAATACGCTTGAATCCAATATTTTGATTGATATACTGGCTATTATGGCTATCCTTTGGGTCAAGCAAGGCGATCTTAAATTGATATAAATGAGGCGTTTCTGATGACCAAGACAGTACCTCTTTTATCACACCTTGAAAGGCGTGTACCTCAGTCTCTTTTGGATCTAATCTTAACCTTAACGAATCTTGCCAAACCAATTGATCATCTTGCTCCAACCGCAATTTCAATATTCGATTGACCGGCTCGTCTGACTGATTGACCACCTCAATTTGGGGTTCCAAAAGTCCATTGGTATAGCTATCATCCAAATTGGTTTGAGCATAGAAATCTCTGACAAAGACTGCAGGTCTAGTATATAAATAGACTTCCCGTTCAATACCACTCATTCGAAGCATATCTTGGCTTTCTACATAACTGGCATCAGACCATCGATACTGTTGAAAGGCAATCCAATTTTCACCTTCTTGCAAATAATTTGTTATATCAAATTCAGCAGGGGTTTTACTCCCTTGGGTATACCCAACAAAAGATCCATTGATATAGAGATAAAGAGCAGATTTTGCAGCGGCAAAATGTAGAACAACCTGTTCCTTTAGGAATTCAGCATCTAGGTTTATCCTTTTTAGATAGGTACCAACTGGATTGTAATCGGTAGGTGCAGCTGGCCATTGGGTCGTAAATGGATATCGCTCATCCAAATAAATGGGTCTTCCAAAACCTTCCACCTCCCAATTACCCGGAACATTGATTCTTTTCCAATTGACTTGTTCTGAACCCCCATGATGAAATGTCAAAGGTCGGTCCGCTGGTTTGTCTACCCAGTTGAACATCCATTCGCCATTTAAACTCATAAATCGACTAGATGCTTCCCGCTCAATCATTTCCGGAGATTCAAATGGGAAAAAACTGGCTGCTGGAGGTAATTTTTGCCACTCGAATATAGTATGGTCAAAATGAAAGGTTTGCTCCGGTATTTCCGTAAGCTTTGGCTTTTCACAAGCACTTACAACTAGTATCAATAATGGCAACCAAATATTCCTCATAGCTATATTTGCATGTAATCCTCTTCAAATATTTTACCCAAAAAAAGCAGTAGATCATCGGCATGTACTCGATTAAATACCATAGGTGGTTTTATCTTCAATACATTATGATCTGGACCATCTGTACTCATTAGGATTCCAAAATCCTTCATTCGATTGGCCAAATAAGACGTTTGGTTGGGTAATGGTCTTTTGTCCCCATCTACCAGCTCGATACCCAAGAAAAAGCCTTTACCTCTGACATCTCCAATGATTGGAAATTGTTGGGAAAGCTTCTGTAAGCCTGTTTTTAAATAAGTCCCAATTTCGCGTGCTTGAGCTTGAAGTTTCTCCCCCTTGACTGTTTGTAAAACTTCCAAGCCAATGGCACAGGAGACCGGATTGCCTCCAAATGTATTGAAGTACTCCATCCCATTGGCAAATTTAGTGGCTACTTCCTGCGTACAAGCTACTGCAGCTATTGGGTGTCCATTCCCTAATGGTTTTCCAATTGTAACAATATCGGGGACTACTCCATGTAATTGGAATCCCCAGAAGGTTTCCCCTACTCTCCCACAACCAACTTGAACTTCGTCAGCAATACACAAAGCTCCAGCTGCCCGAACTCGTTTATATGCATCAGCTAAAAAGTCGTCTGGTAGTTCAATTTGCCCACCACAACT
>CAJXMP010000106.1 GCA_913056515.1 uncultured Lewinella sp. | reverse complement strand
GTCATTAAATTGGGGGTCACGGGAGTCATCACGGGGCTGTACACGACTATTGGTGAGTCAGGTGTAGCTCTGAACGGTAATACGAAGGGCGGTGAAAATGGTTGCGGGACTGACTGTGTTGAAAAGGAACATTCGAGACAATTATCCATGAGGAAAGGCATTACGAATTGTGGTCCGTGAAGTTCCAGATCTGGTGGCCTAGGAGTAAGAAGTTATATTATCAATAATACTCGGTTCCAGACCCTGGGGTCTGTTCATTGTACTGTACCGCCGTATTTTGACGATTTTTATTTTGAGAATTTTTATTAATTTGAATATATCTATATCCTTCCGGTGATGATTCCAAGAGGTTATTTCTGACGTAATTACTGTTGCATTTGATACCTTCTTGAATAGCAACAGTTGGATCTTCTTTTGTTACGTGGATGAGCTCTTTCTCAAACCCAAATTCTTTACCGAATTTACTGTAGACCAAATAATCGTATCCGCTTTTCCAATTGTCATATATATATTGTTTATGGTCTTCATATAATGTCGCAGCAGCTGAAGATCCTCAGCCAGCAGAAGCTGGTATCGGTCCGCAAGGAAGGCACGCAGAAATACTGCAGCCTGCGCAACCGCGACTTTCTGAAGCTTTTCGACTGCATGCACAAACACATGCGCGAATTCCTGAACCCGAGTAAGGAATATCCAATGCTTCTAGTATACCTTGAATTTGTCCGTCTTCACCAAATTCTCCATGCAGCGCTAAGAAGGCAAAGTCAATCCTTTGGGTTATTTCATCCCACGATCTAGTTTGCCCCACGGTATTACGTAATTCCTTTAATTCATTATCGCTAAGCTGGTTTAAGCTTTCCAGGTAAACTTGAAATTGATGCGCTGTTTCGGGTAAATATTGAACAGGTGGAAAGAAGTCTCGAATGGTACCTTTGTAAATAAAGGACCAATCTAATTCAATAAGTCCACCCAAACTATCTACAAAGATTGGTACAGGTTCGAATAGCGTCTTATCCAAGTTGTCAAAAACTGTTCTTCCCCCTGCAAATGAGATTTCTCTTTCTCTCGATGGGCCACCAAAAAATATGCCGACTTTTATCATAGAAATATTAAGGTCCTGATTCAATATCTTGTTGCTAAGTTAGGTATTTTATTGAATAATATATTTTAGTAACATTAAGTTTCCTTTGAATCAAATTGCTTTAAAATGAATTTTTATTTGTGCTAAATATGTTAGGGATAAATACTAAAATTGTTTTGTAAATTTCTTCCATGAGTCAGGATACAAAGCTGAATAAAGAGATCTTGCGTTTAGCCATTCCAAATATTCTAAGTAATGTTTCGGTGCCTTTACTATCTTCTGTAGATACAGCTTTGATGGGGCATGAATCTGTTAAGCATTTAGGTGCTGTTGGGATTGGGGCTATGATTTTTAACTTTTTGTATTGGAATTTTGGCTTCTTGAGAATGGGGACTACGGGATTTACGGCACAAGCATTTGGTGCTAAGGACAAAACTGAGGTCATCAGTACACTTTTCAGAGCATTATTTTTGTCCATTTTAATCGCATTGATTTTGATTTTAGCAGCTCCATTAATAGGTGCTGTCGCTACCAAATTGATGTTCGTCCAAGACAATCAGTTAGACTTAGTTTTAAACTACTTTTCTATACGGATTTTAGCAGCACCCGCCTCTTTGATTCTCTTTGCTATGTTTGGGTGGTTCTTTGGCATGCAGAATTCTGTTTATCCACTATTCATTACCATTTCATTAAATATAACGAACATTATTGTCAGTTATTTTTTGGTCAAGGAATTAGGTTGGGGTATCGAGGGGGTAGCTTGGGGAACAGTTATTGCTCAATATACTGGACTACTTTTTGCTCTAGGTCTATTTGTGTTTAAGTATAGAAAAAGGCTTGGAGATTTAAATATCTCTGCACTTAAGCGTTTGGATAAAGTCCTTTCATTTCTAAGAATTAATGGGGATATCTTCATTAGGACTTTCTGTTTGACCTTTGTCTTTGGCTTCTTTTATGCACAATCTTCCAAGATGCAGGCTAACATGCTGGAGATAAACACCATCTTGATGCAATTCTTGAATTGGATGTCGTATGGGGTGGATGGCTTTGCTTATGCGGCTGAAAGTTTAGTCGGTAAATACCTTGGAGCCAATAATAAGGCACGATTAAAATTAGCGGTAAGGCAGAGTTTTAAATGGGGGATGGGTTTTGCTGTACTCTATGCTTTAGTGTATGGTATATTTGGAGAATCTTTATTGTCTGTGTTTACATCAGAAGCATGGTTAGTAGAGGCCAGTATGGTGTATTTGTTTTGGATGTTCATTCTACCTTTAGCAGGGACGCCATGCTACATCTGGGATGGAGTATTTGTAGGATTAGCTGCATCAAAAGATATGCGTAATGGAATGATCCTATCCTTAGCCGTTTTTATGATCGTTTATTTTTTGGTCAAAAACAGCTTGGGTAATCACGGTTTATGGTTGGCACTTTGCACCTTTTTATTGGTTCGAGCCGTTATTCTGTGGTGGTATTATCGTAGAGGAAATTTTCAACGGGTATAAAAAAAGGAGCTGCAATTCGCAGCTCCTTTTTTTTAATTTTGGATGATCATCCGTTTGGTAGACGTTTTATCTTTTCCAATCAATTGAATCGAATAAACTCCACTGCTTAGATGAGCAAGGTTAAGTGACTTGGTTACCAAGTCCGTTTGAATACGTTCTTGGTAGATTACTCTTCCTTTGCTATCTAATACACGTATATTTTCTAGGCTATTGTTCCAATCACCTGCGAAGTCAATTAGTACTTGGCCATTAGATGGGTTAGGGAAAATAGTCCAATCTTCTAATGCTTCATCTACCTGATTGGCAGAAGTTGGTGCATTAGGATCTAATTCTATAAATACGGTAGTCTCTTGAAGTAAACCTCCGTTACCGTCTGTTACTATGAAGCTGAAGCTGTCATTTGATCCATCGCCTGAATGCACATATTCTACGTGATTCAAATCGATAGAAAGCTGTAGGAAAGTATCTCCAACCATTACAGGTTCATATGCCCAACGTACTTCACCATGCTGAGGCTCTTGTATGATGGTATAAACGAGTTCATCTGCTGTGTTATCATTATCTGCTACAGATAATAATTCCGGCTCGATCCATCTACCTTCGCCATCACGAACAGTAATGATTTCATTATTTACTAGATATGGAGACTCTGGAATAGCCGCTCCACAAGATTCTAAGTTCCAATTGGTGATTTTACCTCCAATACCTTCTTCGTCTATAACTGTTACTATAAGCTCCCAGGTACCTAGTAATGTTTCCCCATCAAAGTCAGATAAGTTTCCAACTGGTTTAACTAGTTCGAAGGTATTAGCAGGACAAGGGATAGGTGCTAGGGATTCATCATCAAAACTCAATTTCATAGAAGTCAGGATACAGGTTGCATCATGTAATAATACTTCCGTTCCTGCAGGAGATTTTACGGAGATTTGAATATCATCTAGCTTATCATGTGAGATATCTACATTAGAAATATTCAAGTCAGTAATTACGGCATTACTTACTGCCGCTAGCTCTGAACTTACCGAAGCGCCTGCTGCTAATTGTTGACTGATATTTTTAGGTAGACCAATAGGTGTAAATTGATCACAGATTTCGGTGAATGTTTGGTAATAGAAAGGTCCTTTCCAATCTCCTTTTCCACATCTATCTGCATTAGCTCTTACTCTCCAAAAATAGACCGTACCCTTGTTCAACGGTTCATCAGAAACATAAGTCGTTTCAGTAGTGTTGGAAACTTCATCTATAATAAACTCAGGTGCAAAATTTGGATTGGTAGCTACTTGAATATCATAATCTACAGCATTAGGCAAATCCGACCATGAATAGGTAGTTGCCAGTGGCATTTGAGTTAATTGATTCGCTGGCTCTACCAATTCTAGTGCTGAGAAATCAGCATTTTCTGTATCTACAAAGATAGATTGGTAGAACGTGTCTAGCCCTACTATCCCTTGCATGATGAGTTCGGTATAACCATTATTGTAGTCTGGATCAAAAGTAATATTTAGATCAGCAGATTCACCCTGAGTGATCGTTTGTGTTTCCCAAGCGAGGTTCATGCCATCTGGGATGTCATTGACGAAGCTTAGGTCAACTGCACCATCAAATCCGTTGTATCCATTGAAATCAAATGAATAGTTTAATTCTTCTGGTAGACAAGCAAACTGATATACACCTGAAGTGATGTTAAATCCATAATAAGGATCAGTTGGCTGTGTCACCGTTATATTGGAGTTTGAAATGTCAAAGAAGATGTTGTCAGAACCTTTGATTTTGATTCTACCAGCGAATGTGGTTACCTCTGGTAGGAAGGTGGTATATGATCCAGTGTTCGGCACTGACTCTGCAAGCAAGATGTCAAAGTTATTTCCAGAATTCGTAGATAAATAAATATCTACACTTTGACAATTAACTGGTGCTTGGTCAGAATTTGCCACATTCCATTCAATGGTTACCTGCTGACCACCTTCTAATTGATCACCAGGAGAAGAAGGGAAAAGTACAGCAAATGGACCTGAGTTTTGAGCTACATTAAAGGTTACTTGAGTTGAATTCCACCCACCTGCTTCTGGATGATTATCTCTAACGGTACATTTGAAATTCATTTCTCTTCCCACTGTAGGTAAACGCTCCCCTGAATTACTTTGATTCGTAAGAATTAGGTTTAGTGCAGGGAAAGATCTCAATGGTTTATCCGTTGGTGCTCTTGACATAAATAATGGAACAGTGATGTCCTCTTGTTGCGCCTCATTGATACTGGTAACTGGACCAAGATCATATTGCTCCCAGCAATATGTCAAGTCGTCTCCATCTGCATCAGATGCAACAGCCTCTAATTCAAAGGCCGTTGATTTAGGAATATAAAAGCCTTCTCCATGATTATGTGTAACCTCTGGTTTTACATTATTTACTGGAATCACATCTGGACAAGTTGCTCCAGTAGATTGCGTGCTAAATTGTAGCACTTGCTCTAGTGTTTTTACGTGGTAATAGGTGTTATTTTGATTGAATCCAAGGGTAATATTTTCTTGGCCACAAGAACCTAAGTAAGACATGATTGTTGATCCTGAACCTGGTTCGTAAGCAGATCCTGAAGCAAGCTGACCTTCAATACCAGGACAATTTGCCCAAGTATGGCCAGCTGAGAATTGGTGGTCAACCTCATGTGCCATTACGTTGTAGACAATATTCACAATATTAGTGTAGTGACAAGTAACCCCTCTACCTTTATTCGGCGAGTTACAAGCTGTTCCACTTACTACTCCACCAACGTCTGTACAAGCCATAGTGAAGATATGACCAATATCGAAGTTGTTATTACCGATTAGTTGGTTTAGGTAGTTCTGATTTTGTTGAAGCAAAGCACCACCCTGATTGGCATTATTGAAGAAATCTGTTGCAGGATCCAGATTGATCAGAATATCATTGTTTTCTATCAATTCGAACTTTAGGGACTCCTCTGGTTGAACTACGCTATTCAAAAGGCTCATTGCTTGAACAAAAGTAGCCATAACAGCTTCTGTCGTTCCTCCTTTAGCTTGTCCATATTCACCAGTACAAGCCAGGGCCATTTCGTATAATTTGATTTCTGTTTGTTCGGATGTAGCACTTCTGTTAGACGCAAGCTGATTGAAATCAATATCATGGTTATGTTCTTCTGACAAAGCTGGATCATATCCACAAGCCATTGGTGGTGCTAGGGATTTATAAGCAGCGTGATCCATTTGATTGAAATAATATGTTTGGTGCAATCCTGATCCATCTTCTAGATAATCGATAAAAGATAATCCTTCTTCATTTTGGATAGAGGCAATCATTCCATAAGGACTGACACTTAGAAATACACGACCCGATTCTCCATTAACTCCATGTCCGCTGTAACTTTTTAGATTAGGATATTTAGCTGCAAGCTTAGGGTGCATTACTGGAGATTCAACCAATACAAAGGATTGGCTTGCACCATTAGGTAAGGGTAGGTTGATGATCGTTTGACTATTTCTACCAGCTGAGGTGAACTCCATAGGAGCCTTTTCAGTAAGCGCATATAGTTGGCTAAGATCTAATTCGAAATATCTAGAATCTTCAGTAAGTAAAACATGATTTTCCAAAGAACTACTGCTTGTATTGTTCCAAACAACAGGGGATTGAGCATATGTAGATCCAATAAATATCAATGCAAAAAATAAAATAGAAAAGTATCGCATGCTTTGTGATTTTACTAATAGGACATGGTTTCCGTACAAAAATATATAAAGCAGACCTAAATCTTTGCAAGATTTTGGCTAAAAGAACGCAGAGAACTGAATGTTACCAGTGTGAACAATAGACTGATTACCATTTTTTCGCCCCTCATATTGCAAACCAAGTCTTAAATTTTTGTTGATTTTTCTATTAACACCTAGAGTCCATTGGTAGTTTATATCCTTCTGTAGGCCATTAAGTAGGGCAAAACCAATAGCAGAATTGGCATCGCCAGTATAGTCGACTTGGGCAAAATTAATATTGGCTTCCACCAAGCCCCACTCCTGGCTAACTTGGCTTTCTAGACTTATTTTCTGAATACTTCCTTCTTCTTCAGTTGAGTTGAGGGATTGAAATCTACTGGATTCATGCTTAAAAATTAATCTGCTATTTTCATTAGGGAAAATGCTTATTTCTGGAACAATTTTTTGAGTGTTTACCTCAAAACTTCGATCGGCATACTGTTCAATAGATACAGATTTTTCTCCTACTGCTGTAGTGAATCTCAAACTTACTTTTTCTCCTACATTCCAGCGTACGGAAGAACTCCATTCTTCGGAGGTTTTACTTTCTAAACCGGTAGTAAGTAAGTTGGTCACATCTAGGAAAATCTGACTAAATTGAACATCTAGTTTTCTTCCACCTCGATTAATCCATAGGTTATTCCTGATATTGGTTCGATCATTTACAATATCTCCTTCTGCAATATTTTGCTGAAGGGGGTGCCAATATAGGGTGCCAAACTTATCTTGGACTTTTTGCTCCATTTGCCAATTTGATTGGATGCTTAGATAGGATAGTACCTTTTTAAATCCAGTTTCATCGTACCAAAGTGCTTTAGGTGAAATATCAATATTTTGGTTGAATAAGGCATTGTCTGTTCGAATGAATTCATCAGAGTAATAAATGACTCTGATATGTGTTCCTTGATCAGGTGTAGGAGCAAGAACAAATTCCGATGCTTGTTCTGTGCCATCATCATTAAAATCTAGGTGCATGTATATTCCTTCACCTGGATTTACCTGTTGGTAAAAGAATTGAAGTTTTTGCTCGCGGCCTGAGGTCAACTGATATAAAGTAGTTAGTCGAATCATTCCACCGAATATTTTTTGATTCCAATTCATCTTACCCATGAATTGTCCATTTTCTTCGGGTAGTTCTTGAAGCACATCGTCAAAAATCCTGTAGCTGATTTGAGTGTTCAACTGTGTGTTTTTAAAGCCTTTTAAGTTAGTCTCTAATCCTGTTGTGTAGGCATTCTTCCACATAACTAAATCTTGCTCTACCGGTCTAAAATCTCTTCTATTTTGCCCATAGAATGACCAAGTAAAGTTGTGTTTTTCTGGTAACTCTATTCTGAGTTCCGCCTGATTGAAGGAAAAGCTTCTATTAAGTAGGGTATCCGCCAATAAATCGATGCTCTCATTTCTTTCTTCAATAAGTTTCTCTGGAAGCCTTTGACACTTGCATCATTAAAGCAGCCATTGTTAGGGACCCTAAAGTTTAAAAATTTAGGAGTGATTTCATTTTCGAAGCACTGCTTGAGAAATTCTGATCTTTGGATATTTTTTTGTTTCTTTTCATATTCTCTTTGGAAGACAAGGAATAATTTCTTGGCGTCCTGTCTTTCCAGTTCCCTTATCAGGAGACGGTAGGGTAAGACACATCCAGTCGTAAAATTGAGAAATAAAAATACAAATGTGTGAAGCTTTTCGATCATTTGATCATCATCAGACAGTCTGAAAAATAACAAGTTTACAATAGGCTAAAGTTAGCAAAGTTTAAAGGCAGTGTATAGATAGATGCTATCAAACAAAGAAACACTTGTGTGTGTGTGTGGGGGGGGTTTCAGCTCTAGAAAGCGTATTGGAGGTTGTGTGATCTGAATTCCTCTTTGGTGTTGATAACAGGCTTCCTTCGTTTGATATATATTGCTTCCAATGCGAGTAGTGTCGCGGTATCGGATATGGAATCGACGACAGCAGCATCAGCACTCGTGAGTGTTTGGTTGCAAGCTCGAAAATGAAGGTTAACAGGGGCGTTCTTCATCCCATGCTCTTTGAGACGCGTTGATAAGTGTCGGACAGTCTGTCCGATGTAGGTACCAGCACATGCTGGACACGTTATTGCATAAACTACGCGACTCTTGAGAAGAGTTGAGACGGGTTCTTTAAGCGAGCACAATTTGCTTCTGGACTTTGTGGAAACGAAGTAGAATGCGGAGCCTGGCAGTAGTTTGTCTAACTTCTTCTTAAAATCCTCGCTCACTTTACCCCTGTATTCGATAGGCATCATGGTGGAAAAATTCTGTCGGTTGGTTGTATCGTTTCGAATTTGTACATTTGAATTATTGCCAGTGTGGGCACCACGAGCAGGCAATAAAGACATTCCGGTTATGATTTTGTTCAAAGTGGAATTGGTGATGCGCTGGATGAAATGTTTAGGATATTGATTGTTTCTTAGTCTAAGATTGTATATGCGTAAGCATATACGGGATATATGCAGTCTATCTATCGATAAACAGTAGCATACTACATGCTATAAATATCTAAGATCGGACATACGCAAGCATATATAGGATATTTGCAGTCTATTGCTCAATATACAGTAGCCTACTAGATGAAAACTTCATCGAAGATTAGACATACTTAAGCATTTATAGGATATATCCTTTCT
>CAJXMP010000105.1 GCA_913056515.1 uncultured Lewinella sp. | reverse complement strand
AAACTCAGATAATAGCGAATTGAAGATTCGGAACTGCCCTTGTTTTTTTGCAATTCCATCTAGACGGTTATGTGCTTCAAAGGTCTTAGAATCATGAATAACCGCGTGTCTATGCGAGAAAGTACCTCGTTGAACATCCTGACCAGAGATTCTTACATCTCTACCCTCTAAGAGTAATGACCCATAAGCCAATAACTCCGCCATAGCCCAATCTAATTGACCATTATCCAATAACTTTTGTTTGCCTTTGAATAATCGGTTGACTTTGCTCAGTGGTTGAACCCCCGCAGGGATTTTCATGAGGTGGTCAATAATTAAATCCATGGTTTTTTTATCAATCCCCGTATTCGGTGACTGCTCAAAATCTTTCGCAGTGGTTGTCTTGGTTAATTTTCTCCAAGCTTGTTCTGGTTCTTGATAAGTATATGGAAGTGGTTTTTCTTTTACATTGTCCAAACGCGCTTGAAGATCTGACCAGAATACCTTTTCCATAGTTTCGGCCATATCTTTATCTACATCTCCACGAGCAATTAATTTATTCGAATAAATAACTCTTGGGTTGTCGTGCTTGGAGATAAAGTTATACATTTCTGGTTGGGTGAATTTTGGATCATCCCCTTCATTGTGTCCATGCTTTCTATAACATACCATATCAATGAACACATCAGAGTTGAATTTTTGTCTGTATTCTACAGCTAATTCACAAGCAAAAATAACGGCTTCTGGATCATCCCCATTCACATGAAAAACGGGTGCTTGCACAAGTTTAGCCGCTGCGGTTGAGTAAGTAGAAGAACGCGCATCTGTGAAATCAGTCGTAAATCCTACTTGATTATTGATCACAAAGTGAATAGTTCCACCTGTGTAGTAGCCATCCAATTGACTCATCTGCACCGTTTCATATACCACACCTTGTCCAGCAACTGCTGCATCCCCATGAATCAAAATAGGCAGGATCTTGTCGTAATCAGATTGATATAAAATATCAGCTTTTGCTCTTGCAAAGCCTTCCACTACAGGATCTACAGATTCCAAGTGAGAAGGGTTAGGCGCTAATTTAAGATGCACTTCCTTACCTGATGGTGTATTTACCTGAGAAGAATATCCCAAATGATATTTTACATCACCATCTCCAAAGCTTAGGTCCGGTACAGAGTTTCCTTCAAATTCATTGAATATCATATCATAAGTCTTACCCATGATATTAGCCAGTACATTAAGTCGACCTCTGTGTGCCATTCCTATGACCACTTCCTCTACCTTATCTTCCGCACCTTTATTAATAATGGAGTCCAATGCAGCAATAGCAGATTCTCCACCTTCTAGTGAAAATCTTTTCTGACCTACATATTTGGTATGTAAGAATCGTTCAAATCCAACTGCTCCATTTAGTTTCTCTAGAATTCTTTTCTTTTTATCTATACTTAGACCAAAATCTTCGGATAAGGAGCGACGTTCAATGCGATCCCTTAACCACCTTCTTTTTTCCCTATTGAGGATATGGCTTGTTTCAAATCCGATGTTACCCGCATAAATGCTTTCGAGTTGACCGATAATTGTCTTTAGCGATGAAGTGGGTAGTCCAATTTCTGAAGCTACCATGAAGTTATCTGCTAAATCTGCTTCTGTTAGATTAAAATCTTGAAGATCTAAATTTGGAATGCGATCTCTTCTAGCTCTTATGGGGTTAGTAGTAGATCTTAAATGTCCTCTATCTCTGTAGGCTTTGATAATCGCAAATACTTTGATTTCTTTGGCTAGCTGGTCGGTATCTAATGCTGCACTAGCTGGTTCAGCATGACCATTAGAGCTTAGCGCCATATCGAATCCTTTAAAGAAAAGTCTCCATCCTTCTTCCGTATTCTCCGGATTGGTTTGGTAATCGGAGTACATGGATTCAATATAGCTTGGGTGTGCGTTAAAAATAAACGATAAATCTTTCATCTCGGTCTTGTTTGGAATTGCCGTATAGACATTCCCGCGTATGTTATTTGTATTTGAAACTTTAATATTCAGAACATCAAGGCAAATTTCAAGTATTAATCCCTAATTCGGAAAAAAAACTGCATGAATATTCTTATTTTTCCGGACTTAAATCCATAAATGGTCTTTTTGGAGTCCTTCCAGTCTTATAAGGATTGACTTTTTGGAGTCAATCTTTAAAAAATAATTGCGGGGGTTTTAATTTTAGGAAATAAGTCTTATTTTTGCGTTCCGAATTGAGGAATGATTGAATAAAAGTCAAAAAAGAAAAAGATGGCACATCATAAGTCTGCATTGAAGAGAATTAGACAAGATGCTAAGAAGCGTTTGCACAATCGCTATTACAAGAAATCTACACGTACAGCTATTAAAAAGCTTCGTGGGATGACTGACAAAAAAGAGGCTGCGGCATTTTTGCCAAAGGTGATCTCTATGGTTGATAGATTGGCAAAGCGTAACTTGATTCATAAGAATAACGCGTCAAACCTAAAATCTAAGTTGACTAAGAAAGTTAGCGCGATTTAATTTAGGTCTGAATAGAACATAAAATATGCACAGGCGACTCCTAACGGGGTCGCCTTTGTGCGTTTAGTGTCATAGGATAGTGTTGTTTTATTAAACGAACAGTTGTTTGCTTGAATCTTTTTTTAAGTTTTCTATTTTTGCATATCATTTTTTATCAGCCAAAGCAAACATGACCAAATTTTATCCATTACTTGTAGAGGAGATTGTACAGGAAACAGTAGATTGTGTTTCTGTGAAGTTCAAATTGGATGAACAAACTAAACGTTTGTTTGCCTTTAAGCCTGGACAATATATCACCCTTAGGAAATCCCTTGCCGGAGAAGATGTCCGCAGATCCTATTCTATTTGTTCTGCTCCTGTTGATGGAGAACTCCGAGTGGCTATCAAGCAAGTGGAAGGCGGGTTGTTTTCCACTTATGCCAACCAAGAATTAAGAGTAGGCGATGTGCTAGATGTTATGGCACCTACGGGTAATTTTACCGTAGACGTAGATGAGTCTGTTGCAAAGAACTATGTGGCAGTGGCTGCAGGTTCAGGTATTACGCCTGTTTTGTCCATCCTCAAGTCGGTTTTAACGCAAGAGCCAAATTCTACTTTTACCTTGTTTTACGGTTCCAGAAATACGGAACATATCATATTCCAGGAAGCTATTGAGTCTTTGAAGAACCAATACATGCATCGTTTTAGGATTTATAATGTATTGAGTAGAGAGCACAGTGGGGCAGACTTGTTTTATGGTCGGATAGATGCAGCCAAGTTAGAAGTGTTTGCTGATAAATTGGTCCATGTGGACCATACGGATGCCTTATTTCTATGCGGACCTTATGAGATGATCATGTCTGCTCGAGAGGTATTTGAGCAAAAAGGATTGGATAAAAGTAAGATTCATTTTGAATTGTTCTACACGCCTGATGCTAGTGAGGCAGATAAAAAAGAGCAAGTTGTTGCAGATACTAAGGCTGCTCGATTGACTATCACGCTGGATGATAACTCATTTACCTTTGATATGGAATCGGAGCAAGATATGATATTAGATGCTGCTCTAAAAGCGGGCGCAGACCTTCCATTTGCTTGCAAAGGAGGAGTTTGTTGTACCTGTAAAGCGAAGTTGTTAGAAGGGGAAGTGAAGATGTTAGTTAACTATGCACTTGAACCAGAAGAGGTAGAAGCGGGTTATATTTTGACCTGTAAGTCAGTAGCTCTATCTGATGAACTGCGTATCACTTTTGATGAATAAATAAATCAGTGAAGAAAAAGGACCAAATTGTTCATGCTGCAGCTAAGCTTTTTGAAGAGCGTGGCTATGCGGCTTCATCCATGCGTGATGTGGCTGATTCTGTAAATCTTACAGTATCCAGTCTATATAATCACATCAAGGGTAAGGACGATTTGTTGCGTTTGATATGCTTTGGTAATGCAGAGAAATTTCATGACGGAATTACTAAAGTAGAACATGCGCACCAGGATCATGAGGAGCGCATGCGTGCTGTGGTTCGACTACATATCTTAATGTCCTTAGAACATTCCACTACGGTTACCGTATTCAATGATGAATGGAGACATTTACAAGAACCACATTTATCTTTTTTCAAGGAACTTCGGAGAAGTTATGAGCAACGGGTACTTCGAATCATCAAAGAAGGCTTGATTAGTTGCGGAAAGGAAGATCGGGATGCTCGTTTATTGATGTACTCTATGTTTTCTTCCATCAATTGGTTGCATTACTCCGCTTTTTACAGAAATCATCCCGATCGAGAGGATGTCGTTCGACGTTTAGAAACCATGATAATAAGAGCAATAATTGGGGATTAGTACTTGAATATGAACGGTTGAAGTAAAATCCGAACAAGTGTTCGTTTTTTTTAATTCAATTGGTTATATTTGTAACAGAAGTAATTTTTTAGTGAAAACTAACTACTTCAGCCTACCAAATTATTGTTGTAATTTTTAAGAATTATGATAGAAAAAAACCTAAATCAGATTTTTCAAGCGCGTATTGACTCGGAAGAGAAAATCGAGGCTCGAGATTGGATGCCAGAGAAGTACAGACAGACTTTGATCCGTCAGATTTCTCAGCATGCACATTCTGAGGTGGTGGGTATGCTTCCAGAGGGTAATTGGATTACTCGTGCTCCTTCTTTGAGGAGAAAAGTCGCACTTTTAGCTAAAGTTCAAGATGAAGCCGGTCACGGTTTGTATCTGTATTCAGCGGCTGAGACATTGGGTGCTAAGCGCTCAGATTTAATTCAACAATTACTTGATGGAACTGCCAAGTATTCTAGCATATTCAATTATCCTACGCTATCATGGGCGGATATAGGCGCTATTGGTTGGTTAGTTGATGGTGCAGCCATCATGAACCAGGTGATGCTTTGCAGAACTTCTTATGGTCCCTATGCCCGCGCCATGGTGCGTATTTGTAAAGAGGAATCTTTCCATCAACGTCAAGGGTACGAAATTATGATTGCCCTTTCTAAAGGTTCTGAGGAACAAAAGGCGATGGCTCAAGATGCCTTGAATCGCTGGTGGTGGCCTTCCTTAATGATGTTTGGACCCAACGATGCAGAATCCAAGCATACTGCACAGTCTATGGCTTGGAAAATCAAGCGTAAGACCAATGATGAACTTCGTCAAGCATTTGTAGATGCTACAGTACCACAAGCGGAGTATCTAGGCTTAACTATTCCAGATGCAGATCTCAAATGGAATGAGGAGCGTGGTCATTATGACTTTGGTCCAATCGATTGGGATGAATTCTGGCAGGTTGTAAAGGGATACGGACAATGCAACAAAGAGCGTATAGCAGCAAGAAGAAAGGCAGAGGAAGAAGGTGAATGGGTTAGAGAAGCCGCACTTGCTTATGCTGAAAAGCAACGCATCAAGAAAGAAAATCAAAAGACAAAAGTAGCTTAGGTTATGGATAATAATTGGCCACTTTGGGAGGTTTTTATACGTTCCAAGAAAGGTTTAAGCCATAAGCACGTGGGCAGTCTACATGCCGCAGATGCTGATATGGCCATTGAAAATGCGCGAGATGTTTACACGCGTAGGATGGAAGGGGAGAGTATATGGGTAGTAGAATCTAAGGACATTGTAGCCTCCAATCCATCGCAGCAGGAAGAATTATATGATCCTGCAAAAGACAAGATTTATCGTCATCCGACTTTCTATGATATTCCGGATGAGATCGGTCATATGTAATCTCATTCTGAATTCTAATATTAATAGCTGGTGAATAAGCAACAAGCCATTTTCGATTTAGCCCTTTGGATGGGAGATAATACTTTGATTCTGGGTCACCGTTTATCTGAACTTTGTGGACATGGGCCTATTCTTGAACAAGATATTGCTCTTACGAATATTGCACTAGACTTAGTGGGACAATCGCGGATGTGGTTAAGTCTGGCTGGTGAAGTAGAGGGAAAGGACCGTACAGAGGACGATTTTGCTTATTATCGAGGGGAAAGAGATTTTACCAATGTAAAGTTGGTTGAAATGCCTAATCATCATTGGGGTTACGTGATTGCGCGTCAATTTATATATGATGCGCACCATCTGGCAATCTTGGAGCAATTAGTTGATTCAAGTGATCAAGCCATTGCGGATATTGCAGCAAAGGCTATCAAAGAAGTTCAATATCATCTCCGCTTTAGTTCTGAATGGATGATCCGAATGGGTGATGGAACAGCTGTTTCTCATGAAAAGGCGCAGACATCTTTAGAAGATTTAGCACCATATATCAAATCGCTTACACTGACAGACGAAATATCCACCTTTGCAGCAGCAGAAGGGATTGGTTTTGATGCCGGTAGGGTAGAGCAAGAAGCTTGGGCCACTATGCAAAAGGTATTAGAAGAGGCCACGCTAAAACTAGAACCATCCGAGTATTATCACAAGGGTGGAAAGCAAGGTTTGCATACGGAGCATATGGGCTTTATTTTGGCAGAAATGCAATCCGTTGTTCGTGCTATGCCAGGTAATACATGGTAATTTATCAGTCCTTTATCGATCAATTCAAAGATTCTCTCCAATGGTTTTTCTATTCTTTACGAATAGAAGTAATTTAAAGTATGGAACATTTAGCCCAATGCCGGTCTTCCTTATTTAAAGTAAGCACGCCTTTTTCCGCAGGAATTGGTTTTACTATAAAAGGATATAATTGGATTATTACTTCTGAGACCTTAGTCAGGGATAACGCCTATGTAGTGGTTGAATCTTTGAGTGGTGAGCGCCACCAGGCGGATATCATTTACGTCGATCCTTTGCTAAATGTTGCTTTTATCGACCTACCATTTGATCAGGCGGGTGAGGGTTTGGAGCTCTCAGAGCAACTTCAGTTTGAAGCCGATATGCTCGTTTATGCCCCTTGCATATCCCATCAGGATTATGCCCTAAAGTCAGGCCAGTTAACGGAGGCTGTGTTTCCTCAAGAGAATTGGGACTATATGGTACACAATATCCAGATAGATGCAGAACATGCTGGTGGTCCATTGGTTAATCAGCAAGGTCAATTGTTGGCTATCAATAATTTTGGCTTAAGCTCGGATAGTAATTTGTTTACAGCACTGCCTGTTTTAGGTTTTATAGATGCTTTAGAAAAGGTCAAAGAGAGTGCACCACAGCAATGGGTCAGATGCTTTAATTGTAGGACTTTTTTGAGCGAAAAAGTAGCTTTGGAATCCCAATCTTGTACTGTTTGTAATGAGTTTGTTGAATTTCCTAAGTCTATTCCGCTGTATGAGCCTGTTGGCGTTGGACGCACTATAGAAGCCTTAATCGAGGAGGCTGGATTTGATCCGGTATTGTGTCGGAAAGGGACACACGCTTGGATGATACAGGTTGGTTCAGCTACCATAACGCTTGATTATCATGAGAAAAGTGGAATGGTCAATGGAGAGGCAGTCCTGTGTCGATTGCCCGAAGTTAAACGATTTGCCATCTATGAATATCTATTAAAAGAAAATCAACACCTACAGCACCTAAGTTTTTCTGTTCATGATGCTGCAGTAGTCTTATCCTTAGTTATTAATGATATCACCTTACATGCGGATGCTGGATTGGAGAAACTAAAAGAGTTATTCCACAAAGCAGATTATTTTGATGACTACTTCTTTAATCGCCCAGAGATTAAAGCTATGAATGACAGGCGCTTCGATGAAGCAGATATCCTACGCAAGGAGCGAGGCATCCGAACAAAAAGCCGTAGAGACGCAGATGATATCGAAGGAGAGATTCATGATCACTTCATCGGTGATGCATTGACCCATGCTCTTGATGACGAGAAAGATGATCATGAAATCAGCTTGAGAGGCATTGAACACTTTGTTTGGCCAGTTCTACAGAAGGAGATGCAGGTGCGGAAGAATGCTGTAAGGAGGGTAGTAATTGATTGGAGCATCCCAAAGAACCGCAAGAAGGATCCCAAAGGATTGAAGTTAGCCGAAGAGTCGGCTCATCTCTCCAAGTGGGCGCGAGATGTTGCCACAGAAAGGGGTATCAAATATTGCGAGAAACGGGGTGGGATGTTGTTAAAGAACACAAGGAACATGTGGTCCGATGCCGGCAATAGGGGAAACACTAGGAGAAACCTTGGTAGTTTACTTCGTTCCATAACCAACAAGAAAGTTATTGAGCACAAGAAGCGCTTTGGACGTATTTATGGTGGTCAAGATGATACTACTCCATTGACTCCACCCAGGAGGTCTGCCACAGGCGGATCTCGACACTTGATAGTTGAGGATTAGTGAACACTGAAGTAGGTAGGTACTCTTAGCAGAAGCTTAAAAGCTTGGGTACCGACTAATACCTGTATGAGCGGTGGCTCGATGAATTAGGTAGAGTAATGTAAGAAATTATGTTTTCTGTACCAAACGTGTTATCTCTAGAGTACCTCGAAAGTACCATAGGTAGCTAGTCGCACGATGCGACAAGAGCGGTTAGATACCTATCTACCAAGACCAACTTCAACTGACAAGGCACTACCCAGATAGAAATTTGACTGCCAAATTTGCAAGTGCAAGTTGTCTGCAGTTGGGAGCCAGTTTTGCACCTGATGCCAACAAACAAATCCTGCCGCTCTAAATCTTTGCAGAGTCTGATAATCACTACTTAATAAGTAGAAGATGTTGTTTCGCCGCCGCTCATCAGTAGACTCTCTATCCACCACCGAGAGCGCAGTGAGCTCTAATACAGGCAAGAAGTTCTTTCGTCGACGCTCATCGGTAGACTCCACTGAGGGCGACAACACAGTTAAGAAACAATCATCGAAGCACCACAAAAAGAAGCGTGTCAGTTTCAAAGATTCCGAAACAGAACATCATACCTACGAGTTTGATTGGGACTATTTTGATGACTACTTTTATAGTAAAGAGGAAGTTAAGTCCTTTAGCGAACACCGTTATGACGAAGCAGATGTCCTACGCAAGGAGCGCGGGATCCGTACGTCGAGCCGACACGATGCAGATAACATTGTCGGCGAGGCTCATATTCACTTCATTGGTGATGCATTGACTCATGCTCTTGATGATGATAATGACGCACCAAATCCCCCCT
>CAJXMP010000104.1 GCA_913056515.1 uncultured Lewinella sp. | reverse complement strand
ATAACAACAAATAAAAGTTAGAATGGATTTAGAAATACGTAGAAAAAGTAGAGCCCAAAAATTTGCCTTATTATTAGCATGTGCTAGTATGTCCATGTTGTTTGTAGCATTTACAAGTGCATGGATCGTAAGAGAGGCAAAGGGGAACTGGCAAGAATTTCAGATTCCTGCTGTGTTTTATGTGAGTACAGTGGTTATGCTATTGAGTAGCGTTACCCTGTTTTTAGCAAAGCGATTCTTCTTGGCTGGGAAAGCGGTAGCATATAAAGTTATGCTAGTATCGACCTTTGTATTGGGTGTAGGATTTGTAGTCTGCCAATTCAAAGGCTGGGAAGCTTTGCAAGCTATTGGTATTTTCATTGACGGGAATCCCTCTGGATCATTTGTTTATTTGATATCTATTGCGCACTTACTACACGTAGTAGGTGGCTTAGGTGCCATTTTATTGGCAAATATACATGCGTTTACACTTCCATTTAAAGCTACACCTGATCGTGTGCTTCGATTGGAATTGACATCAATTTTTTGGCATTTTATTGATTTCCTTTGGGTTTATCTAATTGGATTCATGCTAGTGTCACTAAATTTTTAATAAGAAAAACAAACTAATCAAATTAAGTTCTAATGGCTACAGATACAGTTAAAGAACACGACGGACAATCCGAAGGCGGTGCCTGGGATGGTGGACAAGCTCCAATGAAAGCTAGCTACGGGAAACTAATGATGTGGTATTTCCTACTTTCAGATGCCTTTACCTTTACGGGCTTTCTGATTGCTTATGGTACACTAAGATTTAGCTCACCTACCTGGCCAGTTCCTGATTTCGTATTTAAAACATTCCCTTTCGTAGATGCTTCAAAGGAAATGCCTTTGATCTTCGTAACGGTAATGTCTTTTGTATTGATTATCTCTTCTGGTACCATGGTACGTGCTGTACAAGAAGGACACAGAGAGAATCAAAAAGGTGTAGTATTTTGGATGTTGATGACCATTTTAGGTGGTGCAACATTCTTAGGTTGTCAGGCTTGGGAATGGTCAAATTTGATTGGTACGGAGCACATGACTGTAACCAGAAATCCATTTGGAACACATACACACAATGGAGCCTACTTAGCAGATGATGGAACTGTAAATAGTGATGATACCTTTGAAATGGGAGCATCCTATCTAATCCACACAGCTGAACATGCTGCTCATGGACATGGAGGTGATCATGGAGATGATCACGGTGCGCATGGTGATAGCCATGATGAACATCAAGATGCTGGACATGATTCACACACAGATACACATGATGATCACCATGGTGATGCACACGCTGTTGCAGTATCAAGTGATGCTTACGCAGAAGGAGACCACGGAGGATATGTAGTGAAAGATGGGTTTGTGTTGCGTAAGTATAAAATCCAAGAAGAAGACGGATCATATTCTGATGATACATATACGGAAGCATTTGGACCAAAAGCCTTTGGTGCTTTATTCTTTGCAATTACAGGATTCCACGGATTCCACGTATTTTCAGGAGTACTTTTCCTATTCATCATTATGATCAATGCAGCATCAGGACAATATGCTGCTAGAAAGAATGGATACGAAATGGTAGAGAAGATTGGACTTTACTGGCACTTTGTCGATTTGGTTTGGGTATTTGTATTCCTTGCATTCTACCTACTTTAATTGAATTAGAAATTTAGAATTCTTATATAATGGGACATTTATCTAAAGAAGAAGGTATAAAAGCAGTAAACAGAGGTCTAGGACTTTTGGCTGTTATCACACTGGTAGAAGTTTTGGTTTCTCTTTTTGGAAAGGGACACTTAGGTATTGAACCGGACTGGAGTTTTAATGTAAACCTTGGTTTATATGAAGGACCATTGGCTCCTTTATTAATCATTGTGGGTTTATTATTGATTGGTCTATCTCTTTACAAGGCGTATTATATTGTATATAAGTTCATGCACATGGCAGATGAGGTGAAAGGATTGAGAATGTCTGTATTACTTCCGATGCTATTATTCGTTTGGGCGATTATCGCATTCTTCCAAGAGGGTAATTCTTGGAAAGAAAGACGTGATCAGATCTTAGAGAAAAATAAGATTGAGACGAATACGGTAGTCATTGTAGAAGATGCTGCTGAAGAAGTCGAATTACATCAAGACGAAAACCACTAAAAGTTGGTTAATCATAGAGAAAAAAGGTGAGTTTTACGACTCACCTTTTTTTGTAAACTATAAGAAGATATCTTTGTTGAACTTTTAAAATAATTGTTTTCAATGGACCTTAGTAATATCAAGAAGAAGCCTTTTCAATTCATAGCACTCATTGCTTTCTTTGTTGGCTTTCCTTTGATTTCTTATATCTATCTCAAAAATGGTTTTGAGTATCAAGTAGGTATTATTCAAGAGGTGCAAATAAAAGATAGTACCAACTTAGAAACGGTGACTCTAGGTGATTCATTATTGATGGAGACATTCAACGAAAAAGTGATGCTGCTTTGTATGCATGACCAACAGTCAGATATAGAAGATTTCTTAGTCTTGTATAGAGAGTCTCAGCACCAATTTGGAGATCGTAATGACTTGTACTTAGTCATTTATTCCAATGATTTTGATGAACAGTTGGATGAGGCTATTCAAGGCTTGCGAAGACCACAAGAGGTATTTGTGATTGAAACGAGCGAAACGCTAGCAGAGGTAAAACAAAGCATGCGTGTTCCTGATGATAAGAATCTGGTATTACTAGATCCTAAGTTGTATATCAGAAACTATTACGATATAAAAGATAAAGATGACTTGGCTCAATTAGGTAGTCATATTGTCAAAGTATTCCCAAGAGAAAAGACCCCTGAGTTTGATTATATTCCACAAACAGAAAAATAAGCATCATGGCTAAGGAAGCAGATTTAAAATTAGCAAAGACCCTCAGAATATGGGCATGGGTTATTACTGTTGCAGTACTCTTTTTAGTGGGCTTAATGCGTCAGGTAAAAATACCTTTACCAGAAGGAGTATCTTTTTCTTTTTTGCCACCTATTCATGCGAGTCTAAATGCACTGACAGCAGTGGTATTGATCTTTGCATTTCGATTTATCAAGCAAAAGAAGGTAGAACAACATCGTAAAGCAATTTATTTGGCTTTTGCGCTGAGTGTAGGCTTTTTATTAAGTTATGTACTTTATCACTTTACAACGCCAGAGACTTTATATGGTGGTGAAGGGTTTATGCGTACACTTTACTTCATTTTATTGATTTCCCATATTGTTTTAGCAGCTGGTATTTTCCCTTTTATCCTGTTCACTTTTATTCGTGCTTACACGAATCAAATTGATCAGCACAAAAAAATGGCTCGTTGGGTTTTCCCATTTTGGCTATATGTTGCTATAACGGGACCTATTTGCTACCTAATGCTTTTACCATATTATTAAAAAACTGTGGCACAAAGTATGCCAAGGCGTTGTATATTTGTACTATGAAACGATTAATCATTTTATTTGGCTTTATATGTGGTCTATCTGTTTTGCCAATCAATCAGGTAGATGCTCAATGTCCTATGTGTAGGATGTCTGCAGAGTCTAACCTTAAGGAAGGTGGATCTGACGGTAAAGGATTGAATAAAGGGATTTTGTATATGCTAGCTGCACCTTATGTTTTTGCTGGTGTCTTAGGATATACTTATTTCAAGTATCAAAGAAAAACTAAATCCGAACAGCAAAGTGCTGGCAATGGATTAGCACAGATAGAAAAAGGGCAGCTCAATTAAGCTGCCCTTTTTTTATAAATCATATAATGCGCCGTACTTCTTGGCGGTATAAGCTTTAAAGTAGTCGTAATTCAAAGGTTCTCCCGTTATAGCTATTGCAAGTTCTTCAGCACTGTAATGCATCCCTTGCTCATAAATTCGTTGCTGTAACCAAGATAAAAGTTGACTAGTATCCCCTTGAGCGATTTGCAACTCCAGGTCCTCAATAGCCTGACCTGCTGCTGCATAGAACTGAGCTGCATAGAAACTACCGATAGAGTAGGTAGGGAAATAACCCAGACTTCCCAAAGACCAATGTATGTCCTGTAGAATACCTTGATTGGGATCGGAAATATTTAGACCTAGATAGGTTTTATAGGCTTCATTCCAGTATGCCTCAGCATCCTTAGTACTCAAATTACCCGTAATAAGTTCTTTTTCTATTTCATAGCGAATCATGACATGAAAATGGTAAGTCAATTCATCTGCTTCCGTTCGAATAGGGCTGGCTTCAATCTTATTACAAGCTGCATAAAATTCATGCGCACCCAAATCATGTAATTGTTCAGGGAAATAGCTTTGCGCTAGTTTGAAATTATGATTCCAGTAGGCACTAGATCGACCAACATGATTTTCCCACAGTCTAGATTGAGACTCGTGAATACCTAGTGAAATGTACTTCCCCGTTGGCAAACCATAATCAGCGGACGGCAGTCCTTGCTCATATAAGGCATGTCCTCCTTCGTGAATACAAGACCAAACCATGGAAGCTAAGTTGTGCTCATTGACTCTGGTAGTAACCCGAATATCATCCGCTCCGAATCCAGTAGTAAAAGGATGAATAGATAGATCTTGTCGACCTCTATCGAAGTCATAACCCATGCCTTTTAATAAATCTATACCAAAATCCCATTGCTTGTCTTTATCGTAATTTCTACGCATAAAACCATCATCTGGAGCTGCTTTGGCCAGGATTTGTTTCAAAAGAGGATTCAAATGATCTTTTACGCCTTGAAAAATACGATCTAGCTGTTTACAATCCATACCAGGTTCAAACTCCTCTAACAGGGCATTATATGGATGGTCGGTGTAGCCTATTCTATCTGCCTCTTCTTTCTTTAGTTCTATTAACTGTTGGAGTTGCTGCTCATAAATGGAGTAATTTTTTTCCGCTCTTGCCTTTATCCACGATTGGTAGGTGGCCGAAATACATTCAGATCGCTTACTCACAAATGCTGCATCTAGTTTTTCCGCCCTTGCTATTTGTTTGTATGTTTCTTTAATATTGACTTGTTCTGAGGTACTTAGACTGTCTAAGTTGTCATTTAGTGTCCTGACTAATGATTTGAATGCTGGATCAGTGAAAAGCTCGTGCGCATAGGCACTAAGCGTACTAATCTGTCTGGATCGTTGCGCTGCACCACCTTTGGGCATATAGGTTTCTTGATCCCAATTCAATAATGCGATACTGGCTTGGACATCAAATACCTTTTGAAGTTGTTGAACGAAACCTTGATAATTTGCTTTAGTCATTAGCTTGCTTTTTTAGTATTCCAATAAGGATACAAATCCATCCAATAATAAGTATACTGCCACCTAGGGGAGTGACAGGACCTAGTATTTTTAGCATGTCTATACCTAATAGATTCCTACATACCAATAAAATTATTGAACCTGAGAATAGTAGCGTTCCCCAAAAGATTAGGTGTGCACCTATATTGAGTAACTGTTGCTTGATGTATTGTTGAATAGCTATGAGTATCAGTAAGGCTAATCCGTGATACATGAGGTAGCGCGTAGCAGTATGATAAGATTCTAATTGTTGATCCGTTAAAACAGCTTTTAAAGCGTGTGCTCCGAAGGCACCTAGTATAACAGCTAGAATAGTAAATACAACTCCTTGTAGCAGTATTCTTTTTTGCATTTGAATTTTATAAAAAAAATTAAAAATGATTGAACAAATTTAATGAAACTTGCTATTATAAAGAGTAGGTTTACAACTTATTATTACCCAAGAATATCCAGATCAATTATTGATGCACCTATTTAACCGATTTCTGTTTGGAGCGCTATTTTTCGCCTGTTTTTGTTGTTCTTGTTCTAATGATCAAGATCAAGAAACCCTTGATCAAACCTTTGGCGTTCAATATACCGCTACTGTACAGGATACTACCCAAAATGATGCTATTTTCAAGCAATTGGATGCCTGGTTGAGGCAAATAGAAGTTGATCTTAGCTCAAGTGAATTTAACTATGCTGTAGTTAAGTCTGGTGATCAAATGGGTTTCATTGTTGCTTTACAGGCTACCCATGCAGCCTATCCATCTTCGGAGCCTTTTGTTTTCAAAGGAACACCTATTTATAAATGGGGAAAACAATTGTACAGTACTGAATTAGGTGACAATGTCCTTATTTCAAGCTTTCCAACCGCACTACAAGATGTGATTCGTACAGGGGCTGTGGAGATTTCGGAATTGTCCCATCTGAATCTAGACCAATGGCTAAAGTACTGGATCAATGAGACTATACGAGAATCCAATTTGAATAGCAGTCAAATTCTCCGAATGAATGGCAGCTTTCAATATGAAATGGAATACGACCCCACTTTTGGTCCAGTATCAGAATCTTTCCAAAATAATTGCTTAGAGATATTAACTCCAGAAGACTCTTATCTATTTAGATCCTTACCGGTGGAGGATGGAGCTGGAGCAAGGGTAGACCAATGCTGGGCATGGAGTGGGTCTTCTATTATGATCATTATGGATCAATCCAATGATGCAATAGATATGAACCAAGGCGCTCCAGAACTAATAGAAGAGGTGTACGGTATGGTTGATATTTATCAAATGGCAACAGATTGGAAGTGGTTTTTGTCAGGAGAAACTTATCTACCGCTTCAAAACGCATTCTACATGGAATGGGAGGATGTATTAGTTATCAGTGATGACTTTACTGTTTTAGAGCGCAAGTTATCTCAGTTGATCTTGAATGAGGTGACCGTTGAGGTGCCAAGAGTTTCGTCGGTTGGGGAGTTTTATGCTACGCATCTAAGGCAACTAAGTTCTAAATATTGGAAGCTTCCAAGTAGTATTTGGGAAAAACTTCCTGAAAAGGGAATCTGGTCATTCAACATCGATAGTACACTCCATATTAGGCTGAATCAATCTGATGCATTAATTACACCGGAGTTGATACAAGGAGATATCGGCGAACAAGTAGATAGAGTATATGCATTTTTTGATATCAATGGACAGCAAAAATTCATGGTTCAAGATAGTCTAAATCGTATTTATGGTATAGACAAAAGGGGCGGCAAATTGTGGATAATTCCGGCTAAACAATCCATAAAGTCCTGTCGAATTTTTGATCAAACGGCGGCACTCAATTTTGGAGGATTCTTAGATTTACTTGATCTACAGACAGGTCAATTTTTGAATACACCAATCTATATACCTAATCAGGATAGTTTAGTTTGGGGTCTGGTCGAGTATTTTGATCGACCGATTTTGGAACAAAGAATATGGTATCAAAAGTCTAAAAGGGATAGCATTCAAATCTTTGATTTAGCTCAGGATTATGCCTGGTCTATTCCTAGTTTAAAGCAAAATGATTGCGGAGAGCGGATTTTTATTCCTCTAGATACTTCAGATGTGATGTTTGAGTATTGTGCGGGTGCCTTACACGCTAGAAATCTACAGGGGGATAATCTATTTGATCCGATTCCAATGGATCCATTGCAGCCCAATACTATTTTTACAGAATCCAATGGAAGTTTGCGATTTGTAGTACCAGAGCAAAATGGAAAAGTGAAGGTGTTCAATCGAAATGGAAATCATTTTGGATTAATGATATTGAAGGATATGAAAAACTTCTTGTTAGAAAACATGAATGATGGTCCAAGACTGGAGTATATCGGTTATTCTGACGATGTAATTCAAGTATCCGGATATTTAGGTAATACCTTCAAGGTCCTTCATAGGTACAAGCACAACGCCAAAATTCTAGACCTTAAATATGCAGCATCACCAAGGGGTAAGTATTTATCGGTGGTGGAGTTGAATAAAGTGACCATTTTGGATGAGCAATTAAACGTGGTCGCCGCATTTGATGTCCCTTCAAATGAATATCTCGATTTTTACTTTGATGAATTCAATTCGGCTTTAGTCCTAGTTCTTATTGATGGTTCAAGAATTTTAAACTTCATACTAGAAGAGCTTTAATTCAGGTAGGCTCCAATCAATAGGCTTTTTACCATTCTTAATTAGGAACTCATTGGTTTGCGAAAAGTGATTGCACCCAAAAAAGCCACCTCTAGCCAGCGGGGAGGGATGTTTTGCACTTAGAATAAGGTGCTTTTTTTCATCAATAAGTGCAGCTTTACTTTGTGCATAGTTGCCCCATAGCAAAAATACTAGATTGGATTTATGCAGACTTAAGTCTTGAATAACCTGATCCGTAAAAGCTTGCCATCCAATTTGTCGATGTGATCCAGGAGATTGATGACCAACAGTAAGCATAGCATTCAATAATAAAACGCCCTGTTTTGCCCAATACCTAAGGTCTCCATGTGAAGGAATGGGGATACCCAAATCGGTATTAATTTCTTTAAAGATATTCTTTAATGATGGGGGTACTTTTTTAGTTAGTGGGACAGAAAAACTTAGTCCCATAGCTTCTCCGGGGTTGTGGTAAGGATCCTGCCCTAAGATGATTACATTCGTTTGATCGAATGGACTATGGTCAAAAGCAGCAAAAATGAGCTCCTCTTTCGGATAAAAGGTTTGTTCACTGGATTTTAAAGTATCAATAATAGAATCTACCTGATGCCTTTGAATACTTTCCTGTAAGAAGGATGCCCATTGCGGATCTTTGATTAGCATATGTAAGGATAGATTTCGTGATTGAACGAATGAAAATAGCGCTATGTTATTAAGATACAGATGTGCCCAAGTAAAAAAATAAATTTCAATACTAATTTCTTTTTTATTTTGGTGTGAGTTTATATTTTTGCGTTGCTTTAAGCAAAAGGTCTCGTAGCTCAGCTGGATAGAGCATCTGCCTTCTAAGCAGACGGTCCCAGGTTCGAATCCTGGCGGGATCACCCTAAAAAGGTCTGTACAATAGTACTGGCCTTTTTTGTTTTGTCGGCCTTATGAAATAGATTCCTCTCTTTTGATTTTCTTGTCTACCTAGATCATAATTAAATCATACTAAATACTAATAATGTATTTGGTATGGATGGAGTTATTTCATTTTATTTAAGATATAAGGCGTTTTTAATGAGTGTTTTAGGTCTAATGGTATCATTTATGATATGAATTTTGAAAGCTTTACAATTTGTTAACCTGAAATTAATTTTGAGTTAGCAAATAGACCCGAATTTTGGGGCATC
>CAJXMP010000103.1 GCA_913056515.1 uncultured Lewinella sp. | reverse complement strand
TGAATTAAGCAAAGTAAGGTCAAATATCTTTTCTCACCTACAAATTCTGTATCGAAACACAACCAGGATTCCTTGGACAATTGTTTACAAATACGTGCTAACTCTTCATCAGTATCCACAAAAGTAAAGGCAGGTAAAGCTTTAGGCATTTAAATTCAATTTTCGGTTTCGCTGAACAATAAATAATCGGAATCTGGATTTATATCTACAGGAAAACTAACAAAGCTTTTGCAATAATCATTCGATATAGTGTATAAAAAACAAATCGGTAGCAAAAGAACAAGTAAAAACCCCAAAAAGAAAACGTAATTAACCCCGGACCGCTACCTAAATTGGAAGTGGTTTTTTATATTCATATTCCTTAGCCATCATAAAAAATGAACCCATGCTTAAATACTTCATACTGAGCTGTAATTTATTGGTATTACTAGCTTGTCAAGCTCAAGAACAATCCAATTCATCTGGTCCAGTTTACCTCATCGAAGGCGATTTAGCCAAATATCATATTACGCATGACTTAGAAGAGGGATTTTTCAGCAAAATAAATCAAACGGAGGCTGCCCTTCAAATGAAAGCCCAACCAGGTGCCCAGCATAACGATACAGATTGGCAAGAAGCATACCAAGCTTACTTAAGGGCTGATGTACTAGATTTTAAAGCATCAGAAAAGGAATTTGTTCAAGGTGTATTTGATGCCTTGTATCAAAATCCAAAATTGGAACAACTCCAGATGCCAGATTCTATCCTATTGATTAAAGTAGCAGGTAGGCATTATGGTAATTCGGTATACTATACTCGAGAGAATTGTATTATTATTCCACAGAATGTATTAGCGGAAGCAGATAGCTCTGCCTTTTCTGGAGTCATGTTACATGAGTTATTTCATATTTACTCTAGATACAATCCATCCAAGCGAAAAGCATTATATGAAACGGTTGGATTTGAAAAAACAGCTGGTTTAAACTTCCCAGCAAACTTAACAAACCGAATGGTTTATAACCCTGATGGTTTAGATATTGATTGGACCTGCGAACTGGAGACAGCAAATGGAACAACTCGAGTTATTCCTTTGCTGGTAAGTGTGCCTACGCCTGCATTCAATAAAGGTTTATTTGCTAATTTTCAATTTCTCTTATATGAGGTGCAAGCCCTTGGTGATGGTTCTTACACTGTTCTAACAGACTCCATTGGAAATTCAACTTTATCCATGTCCACTTTTATTCCTGCATATTACAAGCTAATTGGTACCAATACAGATTATATTATTCATCCAGACGAAATCCTAGCAGATCATTTTATGATGATTATGAGAGCGGATAGCACTAATCTAAGACAAGAAGCATTCGAGGGATATAATTTGGACCTTCGCAATCGAATTGAACATATCCTATTTCCCTAATGAAAACGGATAGGAAGAAAACTATATCGCAGCAAACCTGGAAAAGATTTTTTCGTCCATTGGTGCTTCCTTTGTTAGGTTTTATCCTATTGTTTCCAAAAACAATATTCGATAGACCTAATTCTCCTATCCTATTGTCGAAGGATCAGCAATTATTAGGGGCAAAGATTGCTACAGATGGACAATGGCACTTTCATGATTTAGATAGCTTATCGAATAAATTTGAAACTGCGCTTATCCATTTTGAGGATAGAAACTTCTATGACCATGCCGGTATTGACCCAAGAGGTTTTGGTCGTGCATTATGGAACAATCTTCAAGGTAAAAAAAGACAAGGTGCCAGTACATTGAGCATGCAAATTGCGCGTATGGCAGGTCAACAAGGGAAACGAGGCTACCTCCGGAAATTGAAGGAAATGCTTTTTGCCTTGCAACTTGAGTTTAGATATTCCAAAGCTGCCATTATAAAGATGTATGCCTCCAATGCACCATTTGGAGGTAATATTATTGGGCTTGATGCTGCCTCTTGGCGATATTTCGGAAAAGATCATCATCAATTATCCTGGGCAGAATCTTGCATGCTTGCCGTATTGCCCAATGCACCTGGATTGATTCATCCTGGACGCTCTAGAACGGCATTAAAAGAGAAGAGAAATCGTTTACTGAAATCCTTGCTGGAACATCAGAAAATCACGCAGGAAGATTATGACTTAGCCATATTAGAGCCTTTGCCTGAAAAGCCACAAGTGCTTCCCAGGCACGCTCAACATCTATTACAACAACTGGTCACTGAACATCCGAATGAAGCACAATTTCAGTCTTCTTTAGACTATGAGCTCCAATTGCAGTGTAATGATATTGTTAGTCGATATTATGAGCGCATCAAACACCTAGATGTGCATAATATAGGTGTATTAGTTATTGATATGGAAAAGAATCAGGTGGTAAGCTACATTGGAAACACACCTATGCTATCAAATACTTATCAGCCATTTGTAGACATGATTCAAGCCTCGAGAAGTTCGGGATCTGTGCTCAAACCTCTATTATTTGCAAAGGCCATTGATGCGCACAAAATTAGCCCTAAAAGTTTATTAAGAGATGTACCTGATGCCTGGGGTGGTTATGCGCCTAAAAACTACAATAAAAACTTTGAGGGTTTAGTCCCTGCAGACGAAAGTCTATATCGATCCTTGAATTTACCCTTCGTGGATTTACTCGATCAATATAGCCATGAAAAATTCTTGGGAGACCTCCAAAGTTTACCATTTAGCACTATAAATAGAAGTGCTGATCATTATGGTTTAAGTCTAATTCTTGGAGGAGCAGAAATAAGTCTATGGGATTTGGCCACAACTTATAAAGGAATGGCTAAAGATTTACAAGCCTTTAATGGGTCCAAGAATTCCTACAGTTTGGAACATTATCAAGCACCCCAAATCTTGCTAAATCGCCAAGCCAAAACGAAACCGACAAGTGAAATACCGGTGCACTTTAGTGCTGCGGCTATATGGCATACTTTTGAATCACTTACCGCACTTCAGAGGCCAGGAACAGAGGGACAATGGAAGTATTTTTCTTCCTCAGAGAAAATTGCTTGGAAAACTGGGACCAGCCATGGTTTTAAAGACGCTTGGACGATTGGACTCAATCGTAAATATCTTGTTGGAGTATGGGTAGGCAATGCAGATGGCACAGGAAAAGAAGGTTTGACAGGGGTACAAGCTGCAGCTCCATTATTTTTTCAAATCTTCAATCAGCTACCTGCTCAAGAATGGTTTAATGAACCATTAGATGAGTTATTTGATCAAGAGGTATGTAGTGTCAGTGGATTTAAACCAACGATTCGTTGTCCCAAAACGAGCATGTTGCTGCCCAAAACTAGTGAGCATTTGATGTACTGTAATCGCCATAAATGGATAAATTGTACTGCTGACACCTTGTATCAAGCCAATAAGGACTGTTCAAACCAATTGGACTTAATTGAAGTTTCGTTTTTCATCCCGAGTCCAAAAGAAACCTATTACCTAAAAAAAGGAGGTCGAGGCTTAGCTCCTCTCCCACCTCCCCATCCATCCTGTCCACCAAATAGTGCTTCTTCAGATATGGGCTTCATTTATCCTCCAACCGATTATTGCAAATTTTACATTCCATACAAGTTGAATGAGGAAAAATCAAAGCTCATATTTTCAGCTACACACCAACAAAGCAATCAAAGCTTATTTTGGCACCTCAATGATCAATATTTAGGGATGACAGAAACGTTTCATGAGATGCCTTTTGAGATAGGAGCAGGTCAGCATGTAATGCTGATTAAGGATAGTAATGGAACGGAAAAAAAAGTACGTTTTGAGGTTATTGAGGAACAATAAAAAACTCCTACATCAGGAGGCTAGGTTAGATGTAGGAGCACTTAACATACTATGAGAAAACTACACAATTTGATGTAGTATTAATCACCCGTATATTCGATCACATTTACGGTAAGTAAATTTTAGATTTAGTAATCTTTAGAATTCATCTTAGGTGTTAAAAACATGATAAAACAATAGGTAGATTATTAACTACAATCAAATATAAAATAATTATATTAAATTAAATCTTAATACAATAATTTTATCTAATATTTCATCTAAAGATTCTGAATTACTTTTTACGTGCTTGCTTTAAGGCTTCTTCGAAACTGATTTTAGGGAAAACATCTAGCTTACCACCTACTGTAGCATCAAAGATTTGCCTATTCGCTTTTTGGTAATGGTAATTAGCCAAATGATAGGATACTTCTGATCCATAAACATCTGCCAATTGCCATTTTTGACCTTTGAAATAGTCTGGATGAAAATGGTTTTCATCATCCCCTTGATATACTTGCGTTTCATGGGATGATCCACTTTGTTTAAAAGAATGGTCTACTCCTATTAAAAACACGCGCTCAAAGCCCATGAAGAAAGCAATTTGCATAGCTACATAAGTAACTGTATTTCCTTCACAAATAGGTTGCGTGATATCATCATAAAAACTCCAGGTATTCAAGGTATGGAGTCTATGTATATTTGATCGATCATCAACTACACCTTCTGAGCCTGTATGCGATAAAAACATTGGAAACTTTAGTTCTTCCTCGTATACTGCTTTGCTCTGTTCGATGACTAAAGGATTAGTAGCTACCAAATAAGACAGATCAAGCTGAACTTGCTCAAAAATTAAATAAATCTTATTTAGGCCAAAGGTGTAATACTCCGACAAAGGACTTAAATCCATGTGTTTCAAAGAGGGTCCATTACCAATAATGAAGCAATCTTGACCTGCATGAATGTCACGGAATTGGTTTAAAGCTTTAGCATATTTCCGCCTCCACTTGAGGTAAGATAAACCCTCTTTAAATTTACCATTACTCAATATATTTAACCCAAAAAGGGCACCTGCCGGTCTAGACATAATTATAAATCTTTAAGTACAGAGCTTATACCTCCATCCAGACTGATATTAGCTCCATGAATAAATCCATTGTTTTCAGAAGCTAAAAACAATACTAGCTTGGCAACGTCTTCTGGATAGCCGATGCGTTGCACTGGATGCAAACTTTCCAGCGCTTTGATCTTATTTTCATCATTCTCAAAGCCATCCCTAAGCATTTCCGTTTCTATTGCGGCTGGACTAACAGCGTTTACGCGCACCTTCCCCTCCAAATCAACCGCCAATGCTTTAGTCAAACCAATCAATGCCGATTTAGATGTTGCATAGGCGATAAAAGCTTTTTTGGTCAAGCGTTCATGAATACTCCCAATATTAATGATCGAACCATTGGACTCTTGCAATCGCTTTAAGAACAATTTAGACAGTAAAAGTGGGCCGGTTAAGTTTACATTTAGGGTTTCATTCCAATCATCAATCTTTAGATCTTCCAAAGCACCTAATCTTTGAACCGCAGCATTATTTACTAATAAATCGAGCTTAGGAACTAATTGATTAAAGATCTCTGTAAACTTAATTCTATAAGAAGAGTCCGAAACGAATTCATCGATATTGAATCGTATAAAACGATCACATTTATAATCAAAATCATCTCGTACATCTAATCCATAGACGTAATAACCATTCTCCTTTAGAGATTTAGCTATCTCAGATCCTATTCCTCCTAATACTCCAGTTACAAGTGCAAATTTTGACATAATAGTATTATTTAAATGCAGCTTCTTTTATTTCAACATTCAAGAATCCAAATAATAAGCGCATAGCTTGATGACTAGCTCGAATTACAGCATCTACTGTATTAGATCCATTATGTGTTCCAAAGATACACTGCTCAAATGCTCTAATAGGTGCATCCATTGGCAATGGTTCTTCTTCAAATACATCCAGACCAGCAGCAGATACTTGTCCGCTAGCTAGAGCTTCAACTAGGTCTTTTTCTTTTATGATACCTCCTCGGGATACATTAACAACCTTCAAACCCTTTGGAGCCAAATTCAACACCTTGGTATCTACCATGTATTTTGTTTCTGGAGTTAATGCACAGGATGCCACCAAAAAATCGACTTCCTCCATTCCTGCTGGAAAAGACTTGAAGGCATAATTTGATATATCCTGATCTGATGGTTTTGCATAGGGGTCCCAAATCGTTAAATCTAGACCAAATGCTCGACATCGCTTTGCAATTGCCTGACCGATATCACCAAAACCAATTAAACCTAATTTTTTTCCCGTCAAGGACATGCCCGCTGGCTTGGGCCAAGCCCCTTGCCGAACACCTTGATCTATAGTAAATGTTTCTCTTGCCAAGCCAATAATGTACCCTAAGGCCACATCAGCTACTTCCTCCCCAAACATACCAGGTGTATTGGACACGGGAAGACCTAAAGTTTTACAAGCATCAAAGTCAACATTATCTACACCAACGCCCCATTTCACGACAGCTTTGAGTTTACCTTTTTTACCCGCCTCTAGCACTCTATAAGTTGCAGGATCATCTCCAATAATCCAGCCATCCATGTCTGGCAGTAATGCACAAAGCTCATCCTCAGATAAGGTTTGGACAAAGTTTGGACAAATCAACTCTAGACCATGCTGTTCAAATATCGGTCTAAAAAGGTCTACTTGACCCAACATTGGAGGGCAACTCAATAGTATTTTCATATAGTACCTTTGATTTTTATTGGTATTTGTCTGTGATATTAAATAAATTTCGATAATAATTTTAGGAAATACACAAATTCAGCCTAGCAAATGGAAAATAGAGATCAAACTAATGCGCTTAAGACAAAGCTTCATGAAATCATATTTGAGGCAGACACTAAAGCTGGTCGTTGGTTCGATATCGTACTTCTAATACTAATCATTTGTTCTGTTTTAACGGTTATCCTAGAGACGATCCCAGGCTTCGGAGATAAATATGGAGATTTGTTTTACACCTTAGAATGGGTGTTCACTATCATATTCACCATCGAGTACATACTCAGAATTTGGATTACCAAACACTCTTGGCTATATATCAAGTCTGGATATGGAATCATTGATTTACTTTCCATTCTACCTGCCTATTTAATCTTGTTCATACCACATGTTCAATACTCTTATTTCATTACTATAAGGGCTATTCGTTTACTGCGCGTATTTAGAATACTAAGGCTAGGTCAATTCATTAAAGAAAGTAGATTCATAGTAGAGGCCGTAAAGAATAGCCGAGCTAAGATATTAGTCTTCATGTATTTCGTCGTTATTCTAGTTACTTTGATTGGCTCTGCTATGTACTTGATTGAAGGTGGAATTAATGAAGGCTTTGAATCCATTCCGAAAAGCATCTATTGGGCTATCGTAACACTCACTACAGTGGGATATGGTGATATAGCTCCTGTAACAGACTTAGGTCGATTTTTCTCTGCCATTGTTATGATCACTGGTTATGCAGTAATTGCCGTTCCAACTGGTATAATTACATCAGAGGCCATTAAAGCTACCAAGAAAAAATACACCAACACGCAGGTTTGTCAACAGTGCCACAAATCGGATCATGAAGACGGGGCCAATTTTTGCAGTAACTGTGCTTATCCACTACATGATTAACGCACCTTGGTCGTTGCTAAAATCTTCCGTACACTGAAACGTTGACTACCATTAATCCAAAGGATGAATAAGCCTCCTATAATGGCTATATTCTTAGTAAAAATCATCCGGACCATTCTACGCTCCTCAGGTGGAAATTCCCAGAAATCATATACTATAAAAGTTGCGGGTATCCAGTATAAACAAATCAATATAGTTGCGAAGCCAGTTCTGTAGCCTATAATAATCAAGATGGCACCTGTAAGAAGTGCTACTATACCAACATGAAGGAAAAAGTCTTGATTCCAAGTGATGGCTAATTCAGACAAAATCGCTTTGGTCTCCTCCATATGCGATAGAGTGTCTATTGCCTCCAAAATAAAAATAGCTGCTAAAAAAAATCGCCCAATCAAATCTATATAATGCTTCATACCTCAGATTACAACTTACTTATTTTCTAAGAATTTTTTCACCGCTCTTGCCACGTTTTGCCCATCCATAGCAGCGGATAGAATTCCTCCAGCATATCCCGCTCCTTCTCCACATGGGAATAATCCTTCTAAGCCTTCATGCATATAGCTTTCTTTATCCCGGGGTATCTTTACTGGAGCACTAGTTCTGCTCTCAGTCCCGATTACATTAGCCTCTTCCGTAAAGTAACCGTTCATTTTTTTTCCAAAAACTTGAACCGCTTCTTTTAACCTCGTATAAATACTATTGGGTAATAATTCATGCAAAGGAGCTGGTAATAGGCCCGGAATATACGAACTCTTAGGTAAAGAACTTGAAATCTTTCCACTAACAAAATCTGTTAGTCGTTGAGCTGGTGCTTGTTGACCTCCAGATCCATAGGCAAACATTTTTTGCTCTACTGCAGCTTGAAACTCCAAGTTTGCAAAAACTCCATGCTGTTCAAATCCTTTTAAATCTTCATTTTCAACTGCAACTACCGTTCCAGAATTGGCAAAAGGAGAATCTCTTCTAGACATGGACATACCATTAACTACAATTTCTCCTGGAGCAGTTGCTGCAGGAACAACCAGTCCCCCTGGACACATACAGAATGAAAAGACTCCACGCCCATTGACTTGACAAACCAATTTGTAGGATGAAGCTGGTAACTGATCTTCCCGTTTTTCCTGCCCGTATTGAATTTTATCAATCAAGGGCTGGGGATGTTCTATACGAACCCCTAAGGCAAATGGTTTAGCTTCCATATGAATCGCTTTTTCAGCACACAAGCGATAAATATCTCGAGCAGAATGTCCTGTAGCAAGTATGGTTGCCTTAGCCTCGAAGCTTCTTCCATCTGCAGCTACTACACCTTGTATACTTCCATTGGAAATAATAAAATCAGTGACCCAGGTATTAAAATGAATCTCACCACCTTTTGATAATATGGTTTCCCGAATATTGGCGACAATTTTAGGCAGTTTATTGGATCCGATGTGTGGATGTGCATCTACAAGAATGTCTGGATTAGCTCCATGCTCTACTAAAAGACTTAGGGCCTTAATCATCTTACCTCGTTTGTGAGAGCGGGTATATAATTTACCATCAGAATAGGTACCTGCACCTCCTTCTCCAAAGCAATAATTCGATTCTGGATTCACGAGGTGTTCTTTATTGAGCTTTGCCAGATCTCTTCTGCGATCTTTTACATTTTTGCCTCGTTCGTATATAATCGGTTTAAGTCCATTTTCTATTGCTCTTAATCCGG
>CAJXMP010000102.1 GCA_913056515.1 uncultured Lewinella sp. | reverse complement strand
CGAATACGAACGGCGCCGCCTCTGCGTTGACCTGCCATATTAGTTGAATTAATCGTATCAGGCATATAAATCGGCTTACGCACTTCTACCTCACCCCAAATATTCGTTTTCTTGTTAATAAATAAGAAGTCATGAAAACCAGATGGTGCATAGCCACCTTTGATTCCTTTTTGCTCAGCTTCACTCAATTCAAATTTCTTCAGTTGCTTTAGTGTGTTTGTATCTTTCATGATTCCAATATTTTGTTTTGTAAATCTAAGCGCATACCAAATAATATCCAAGCCACCTTAAACTATAAGTCAGCTTTCTGATTTTAAAAAACTCAATACTTCCTCAACTCTAAACCCTTTACTTATATACATTTTTAATATTTTATCTTTAAATAAGAAAGGTTCTAGATTGTTGTACTGGTCTGACCATTTAACAAACCAATAACGCATATTATCCAACTTTAAGGCATCTTCATACTCTTCCATACCCTTTCGGATACAATAATCAGAAATTCCCTTAGCCCTTAATTGGGCTAAAATTTTGACCTCCCCCCATCTCTTGATGCGAGATTTGCCACTAACGAATGTACGCGCATATCTTTCTTCATTCAAAAACCCCTCAGCAATCAAAGCATTGATTACTTCATCTTGATCTTCACCAAATACTTTTATCCGGATTAACTTGTTCCGAACTTCTTGGTGGCATCGCTCCTGATAGGCGCAATAGCGTTGAAGTTTACTTAAGGCTTGCTCAAAGGTTAGTGCTGACAAGGCTATATACAGGTTTGATTAATATTCTTCTTCAATTTCTAAGGCATCAAGGATTTCATCTAAATCCTCAAAAGATTTGAATCCAACTTTTTCCTCTTCTCCACCTCGAACCAATATGGCATTCATTTCCACATCTGATAAGGCTTGATCTAAGCTATATTTTTCCCATGGGAAACTTATCACTAAGGCATATTGCTCATTCAATGCTTTCAACTGCTCCACACTGATATTGGCTCCCGGAACAACCTTATTGCGATCAAAATCCAGAATAAAGTAAGCTACAGACCCCTCAAAAGATTCCAGTGTTGCCTCCAATTCCGATGCTTGTAGACTTGGATCAATGATAATTTCTTTAAAGACTGGCAAATTTAAGCCTTCGATAGCAGCTCGACTGGTAAAATGTCCTGCTAATACTCCATCTAATCCAGCAGCTTCCACTGTTTTAGTGATCTCTTCCTGAGTAACATCCCCAAACTCCCCTACGATCTCTACCCCATCTAACCATTCTTTGATCGCATTAACCTCCATTATGCTTAAAGCATTAGGGTTCAACTGATCCATATTAAACCCTAGCCACTTCGCAGATCTTGCAGCGAAATATCTTGCATCAGTCAAGTTACTCACCGTCCCGGCAAAAACATCAAGTTTTAGCATTATCTTGTTTTTTGACAAAGGTACAAAGCAAATTTACTTATGAAAAACAATTATCAAGACTTAGTGTATGAATGTACCCGAAAAATCCCCAGAGGTAAAGTATGCACCTATGGCATTATTGCTGATTTCCTGGGCTTAGGCTCAGCACGCATGGTTGGTTGGGCCTTGAACAAATCCTTTCAAATGGATCCTCCAGTTCCTGCACACCGAGTAGTCAATCGAAAGGGTGAATTAAGTGGTAGAAACCACTTTGCTGATCCCACCATGATGCAAACCTTACTAGAAGAAGAGGGTATAAAGGTCAAACAGGATAAGGTAATGCAATTGGAAGCTATACTTTGGAGGCCCCAAATAGAGGACTTTGATTAAAGAAGTCGTAGTACAGGTTTTGAGAACTTGCCTTCCACATTTTTTGATTGACTAAAGACTAAATAAAATCCACCTCCACCAGCTCCACACAATTTCATCACATATTCCTCTGTTCGAAGTCCTTCTAGCCAAGTAGACTTAAATGATGGTTGTACCATCTCCTCAAAAGTCTCCAATTGTAAGCGGGAATATTCTACCAAAGTACTCCATAAATCAGACGTATTCTCTAGCATTCCCTGAACCAAGGTATTTGAAAGAGGAATCAATTGACTGTGCAGTACTTGATGGAATGCCTGATGCGCCTTTTTTTGCTTGTAGACCTCCACTAAAGGAGCCGTAGATCGGGATATTCCTGAATCCAGTAAATAAATATGAAAATCAAGTTTAGGAATGGCACAATCTTGAATCTTACCCACTCCATCCACCCAAACAGGCTTTTTCAAAAAGGAAACTAGAGGATCTAGACCTGAACTTTTTCCATGAAAAAAAGACTCCATACTGGCTAATCTTTCCCGAATAAGTTCGAGTTCTTTGACCTGCTCATTTGGTTTAAGAAAAGCATCGTAAACTGCAGCTATAAGTGCTCCCGAACTACCTGCACCATATCCAAGAGGAATATTGGAGTCAAAGGATAAACCTTGATCTAATTCCTTCCTAAAAGCAGCTAAATCTAAAAAGGCATCCATCCCCTTATGCTCCATAAAATCCAACAAACGGATTAAATCCGCTTTGTAATCAGAAGAGACATGTTTGGATTTTTGCCATGCTCCGCTTAATTGACTAAAAGGTATAGCCAAAGCCTGTGCTTGATCCAAGATCAGGTATTCACCAAATAAAAGGATCTTTGAAGGATATGTAGTGCTATTATTCGGCATGGAGCTGCAACATTAAATCAGAGTAAGATACTTGTACCAACTTATTCGGATCTACCTTCAAGTATTCCATATAGTAATCGCATTGCTCTTGTAAGGCCACTTGGTCTGGATATTTTTCACATTCCATAGCCTCTATTTCCATGAAAGATCCGAGCCCTTTCACCTCATCCACGTGAAACTTTACATTGTCTATGTAATAAATCGCTCTTTTCTTATCTACCACTACCTTTTTGCCCAAAGCAAAATCTAAAGTCTGTAAAAGGGCATCGCTATCCTTTTCTGGACGAAAAAGACTCACAAAAGAAGTCTTGGGACCAGCTTGGTTTGGTCTACTATAGAAAATTAATGATTGCTCGATATTCCCTTGTCGTAGCTTGAGCCGACCATTGGGCGTATTGAAATAGGTATCGATTTGATGATCTACACCCTCAAATCGAGCTTGCTTCGCCTCGAGCAGTTGTTTCACCTCCTCTCCTGAATCGACCCGCGCCTTAATTTCAACATTAATGAAAGCCATGCTTTATTTTTTCATTAAAAAGGATTTAGCTGTTTCAATTTGAACTCATCAAACCCTTTTTTATTAGTTTTGTTAAAAGTAAAAAAAAACTAGCACGGATGGCATTTGAAATTACCGGTGTTTTACACAAAAAATTTGATACAGAAGAAAAATCAAGTTCGTTCAAAGTACGAAACTTCGTTATTACACATAAGGATGGTGAATACGAACAATTCATTCAATTCCAATTAACGCAAGATAAATGCGCCTTAATCGATAAATACGAAGAGGGCAGTGAGATCAAAGTACATTTCAACCTTAGAGGAAGAGAATGGCAAGGCAAATACTTCACTAACCTTTCAGCATGGAGAATTGAAGGGGATAGTTCAGCTAGTGTTGAAAATGCCCCCGTTGATCCTTTCCCAAGTGTGGAGGATGCACCACTGAGTAGTGAAGATGAAAATGATGATCTACCCTTCTAAAAAAAGCCCCGAAAATATCGGGGCTTTTTTTATTTCAAAATTTGAGCAGCATGCTCTTTCGTTTTCACCTTGGAAATCACTTCTTCAATCGCTCCAGATTCATCAATCAAAAATGTAGTTCTGTAAACGCCTTCAAATTCTTTTCCCATAAACTTCTTCAGCCCCCAACATCCATAATCCTTAATCACCTTAAGATCAGTATCCGCAATTAAGCTAAATGGTAGTTCAAACTTGGCTATAAAATTTTGATGTTTTTTCTCAGAATCTGGACTTACTCCAAGCAAATGATAGCCTTGTGCTAAAAGTGCTGAATGATTATCTCTTAAATCACAAACCTCTGCCGTACAACCTGGCGTGTTGTCCTTTGGATAGAAAAACAAAACTAATTTTTTGCCTGCATAGTCAGATAATTGAACGGTTGAACCATCTTCAATAACTGCTTTGAAGTCAGGAGCTTGATCTCCTGCATTTAGGTGTGTCATGTTGTATTATTTAATGAAAGCTTTTTCAAAAACAGTGGTATTCCCACTTAAGTCCTCCACTTCTAAACGCAAGTTGTGCTTACCTGGTTTAATGGTTTCATCAAAATAATAGGTGATAGTCTTATATTTCTGATCATAAGTAAATAGCACCCAGTTCCCATCAATTTCTGCCCTATATTTCAGTTCACCTGCACTTCGAGTAGCAGATACATCATCATCAATCACAAACCGGAATCGACGCAAACGTTTGGCATTATAGGAAAAAATGATAGGTCTGATCGTTGGTTTTTGTTGATCGACAAAAATAGAATAATTGCCAAATCCCCAAACAGATGCCTTCATAAAATCTCCTTCCAGTTCACCTCCAACTCTTCGAATATGTCCTTGCGCATCGCAATGACCAATATATAGCTTGTTTAGAATCTCTGAGCTAATGGAATCTCGATCTTTAATCCGCAATGCAATATTTATAGGTTTATGAAGTGGTGTTAATGGCGTATGTAGTTTCAACACATCGGAGTAATATCCTTTAGAGTTATCTTCCATCATATCTACATAGACCAACTCATCCAAATAAAGTGCATTTTCCGGAAAGAACACTTCAAAATCATCTTCAACAATCAGATTCGGATAGTTGTGGTATAAATGATAATTATATAATGGATCACTTGACTTAGTCCTTTTTTGTACTTCTTCTACTACAAATTCCAAAGTAGACAGATTACCATTGGCATCTAGTACCTTCAACAGCACCTGCTTGAATCTTTCATTATTGGTTACCAATCCATCTCCCTCCGAACCTTTATAGATGTCTAGTTTATTGCCAGGCAACTTAAAAAATCGATTGAAATATGCCCGATGACCTACTCGCTCTCTATAATCTAGGTGTGCATTGAGATATCGGGAATCTGAAACTGGTATAGCATCCATTGCAAAAGAAAAGGTTTGGACCCCATCTAGATGCATTTCCATGGCATACACCCCATTTTTATTATGTGTGTAGTTATGCTTATCGTAAGCCTTTAAAGCTAATCCCCAAAAAGCACCTGTAGTTTTTAGCGTATCCCCCCTGATTCGATATGTATTCCCCGTTTTAATTACAGTGACACTCTTAGAGGTTGTTGCTTTATTTTCCTCATCGAATTCATAGAGCTTCATTTCGTAAATCCGAGGAGCAATAACATCTTCAATTTCTAAGCCAAACAATAAAGGATTGATCAGTTTATTGGTAGCTGTTTCTCTTATTTCAAAATGCAAATGAGCGCCTTCGGATGACCCACTGTTCCCCATCACCCCAATATTATCTCCCTTTCTTAGTGGAAATACTTCAGGACTTAAGTGAATATCCTGCTTAAATCTTTCCTGTTGATACTGTATCTTTTTCACATAAGCTTCAACCTCCTTTGAAAAAGAGGACATGTGACCATAAACAGTCGTGTAACCATTCGGGTGCGTTATATACAAGGCATTTCCATATCCATGTGGTTGGACACTGATACGAGATATATACCCATCGGCAGCACTGTATAACTGATCCCCTGAACCACCATTCTTAGACTTAATATCCAATCCACCATGAAAATGATTGGTTCTAAGTTCTCCAAAAGTCCCTGATAGACGAACCTCATGTTTCACAGGCCAATCGAAAAAACCAACTGGAAGATTGTTGCCATGAGCTACAAGAGAAAAAAATAATCCAATAATAATATATAATACTCGCATGCAAATCTATCTATTAATACTCCCTCTAAATCTAGAGTTAGGTAACTGCTGATTGGACTAAACTAAATAATTTTCCTTGGTAAATCAGCAATTAAAATGTCGTCCCAACGACCAAGTTGGGTAGGCTCCGATTGGTTAGCCTCTAGAAACTGAAGAAATTCATGTTGACTTATCCCTTTGGCACCTAAACTTTTTAAGTGACCGGTTTCTTGCTGACAATCAATCAATGAATAGCCCAGTTCGTGCAATCTTTTTACTAGGGTTATAAATCCAAATTTAGAAGCATTTGGACTTAATGAGAACATAGATTCTCCGTAGAATATTTGACCGATAGCAATGCCATAAAGCCCTCCAACCAAGCGATCTTCTTGCCACACTTCAACCGAATGAGCCACCCCCATTCGATGAAGCAGGAGATAAGCTTTTGCCATATCACTAGTTATCCAAGTTCCGGGTTCGTTTTGGCCTTTGCGATCTACTTCAGCGCAATGGCTAATCACTCGTTCAAATTCTTGGTCAAAGCTTACCCGAAATTTCTTTTGATTGAAATAGGGGCGCATACTTTTAGACACTTTTAACTCATCTGGAAATAGTACAAACCTAGGGTCAGGTGACCACCAAAGAATAGGATCTCCGGGATTATACCAAGGGAAAATGCCCATTTTATAGGCCAATATTAAGCGTTCGGCACTAAGGTCTCCCCCGACAGCCAATAAGCCGTCCTCTGCAAGCTTTGGATCGGGAAAAATAAGTTCATCACTTAAAGCAAAAATAGGCATATTACTCTATTACCGCAGATAGGCCACGGTCAACTAATGCATCTTTAAATCCTTGAAGCTCGTCATGCATACCTGTTTTCACAGATGCTTTCCCTTTGTAATGGATCATAAATGCTAGTTGTTCCGCTTGAGCACTGTTATGGTTAAGGACATCGACAAAAGACTCAATAACCCATTCAAAGGTATTGTGATCATCGTTGTACACGACGATACTAGAATTGAACCCTGATAAGGCTTCTTCCAATTCTTCTTCTACCAATAATTCCTCTAACTGCTCTTCCAACATAGATTACTATAGTTTAACCCAAATTTAAAAACTTAATCTTAGAAATTAAATAGCTAATTCTAGTTGTTATTTAATTACTAACGTTCAAGGCCTAATATATTACACAATCTTGAAACTTAAGTCTACCTGCTTGTTTGTATGAATACAAAACCTTGAATGATTTCTTTTGTTCACTAATTCAGAAGATTACAGGTAGATATGCCTTTTTAAACTGATTATTAACTTAACTTTGAAACGTACTAATCGACCAGCTTTTTATCAACACTAATGGATAACAATACAAAAAAAGCCTATCTACAAATTCATGTTGCAGTACTATTATTTGGATTAACTGCTATCCTTGGAGACTTGATTCAGGTTTCTTCGTTATCTATAGTCTGGTGGAGAGTTTTACTTACCTCCGTCAGCTTCATGTTCATTGTCAGCTGGAAAAATCTGATGCAAATTCCTCGGAAACAAGTCCTTAGACTTGCATTAATCGGAGCACTTATTTCCCTACACTGGCTCACGTTTTATGGTTCTATTAAACTGGCCAATGCATCTGTTTCGCTAGTCTGTTTGGCCACTACGAGTTTTATGACTGCTATCCTTGAGCCTATCATGCTGAAGCAAAAGTTTAAGTGGTACGAATTACTATTAGGATTAGTTATAGTCCCTGGGATGTGGTTAATCATGAACGATCTAGATGCTAGCATGCGTCTTGGGGTGTATAGTGGTTTGATTTCCGCTTTACTGGCTACCATTTTCTCCATTTTAAACAAAAAGAATATTGAAGGCACCCCGCCCAGGTCTATGGCATTAATTGAAATGAGTGCAGCATTTTTAATGATGAGTGTATTACTGCCTTTTTATCTAAAATTCTCAGAGGATGTCAAGTTTATGTTACACGGCACCGATTGGATTTACATGATTATATTGGTTTTAGGTTGTACTACACTAGCTTTTATTTTAAATCTAAAGTCCTTAAAATACTTGAGCACCTTTACCACAAACCTCATAATCAATCTAGAGCCAGTGTATGGGATTATATTAGCTATGCTCATACTCAATGAACATCACGAGTTAAATACTAATTTTTACATAGGTGTATCCGTCATATTATCTTCTGTATTTTTACATCCTTTCTTGAAGCGAAAATTTGATTAGCGTATGGATTTGGAAGCATTGACTAGGTATTGTGAAGGTGTGAGTTTACCACAAGCAGCAATCCTACAGGAATTAGAAAGAGAAACTAACTTGAAGACTTTGAAACCCAGAATGCTTTCGGGTCATTTACAAGGCAATGTATTGTATTTCCTAGTTCAAATCAGTGGGGCAAAACATATTCTAGAAATAGGCACCTTTACCGGATATGCTACCCTTGCTATGGCTTATGCGCTTAGTCCAGATGGACATATTACCACTATTGAAGCTAATCCAGAATTAGCCTTTATTTCAGACAAGTATTTTAAAAAATCTGGTCTTAGTGCCCAGATTCATCAAATCTTTGGGGATGCCAAAGAAGAAGTAAATAAGCTATCCGGGCCTTTTGATCTGGTCTTTATTGATGCTGGGAAAAAAGACAATGCGTATTATTATGAGGCTGTTCTACCAAAAGTAAAATCCGGCGGTTTAATCCTAGTAGATAATGTACTCTGGTCTGGTAAAGTCCTAGATGACCCTATGGATAAACATACCCAGATCATTCATGACTTCAATACACAAATGTCTGCAGACAGTAGGGTAGAATCCTTATATTTACCTATGAGAGATGGTTTAGCCATCTTTAGAAAAAAATAACATGCAGATACAAAAACTTAGCCGTTCAGCTATTATAGATGAGCAGTGGGATAATACAATTCTCAGTGCCTATAATGTAATGCCTTATGGACTAAGCTGGTATTTAGATGCTGTAACGGATAGCTGGGATGCAATTGTTTTCGGAAACTACGAATGGGTCATGCCTTTACCATTCACGTTAAAGTTTGGTGTGAAGATGTATTCACAACCGCCCTTTTGCCAGCAACTTGGACCTTTTGGAAAAACTAAACCAAGTCAAAAAATAATTAAGCTCTTTGTAGAAGCTTTACCATTAAATGCATTAAGATTAAGCCTAAACTTCTCAGAAGATTTAATATTAAATACTCCTTCACTGAAGTTTTTAGAGCGAACCAATCAGCTCCTAGAAATTGAAAAGCCATTGGATGAAATCGAGCTAAATTTCAATCGATCAGTCCGAAGAAATATCAAGTCAGGCCAAGAAAAAATGACCGGTCTAGAAGAAATTTTTGATCCCAAACTCGTTATTGAGTTTTATCAAAAAAACTTAGATAAAAAAGTAAAACTTAAGGAGAAAGACTATAAAAAGGCACTTACTCTTTTTGAAGCTGCGCGAGCAAATAATATGATGCGGTTTTATCAAATCAGGTCTAAAGATAATAATGCAGTAACTGCTCGGGGCGCCTTTCTTATTGGACCTAACCGAGTCTATAACTTATTCTCTTCTAGTTTAAACGATA
>CAJXMP010000101.1 GCA_913056515.1 uncultured Lewinella sp. | reverse complement strand
ATGAAGCATTGTCTCGCACCATAACCTCATCATATCCTTCCTGCTTGCAGTAGTCTACTTTCTGGGCATTCCCAACCGTCCCAATAGTATATGCTCCAAGTTTTTTGGCTATCCGATTCGCATAGGTTCCTACACCACCCGCCGCTGAATGCACTAAGACATTCATACCAGCTTTCAAACCACCTAACTCAATCAAAGCATAATACGCAGTTAAAGCTTGTACCAGATAGGAAGCACCCTCTGCATATGACCAAGAACTCGGTAATTTTATAACATATCGAGCATCTATGTTCAAATGACTAGCATAAGCACCAAATCTACTAATACCCATCACTCTATCACCCACACTCAAGTGCTCTACACCAGTACCGATGGATTCTACTTCTCCAGCATATTCTAGGCCGGGTATAAAGGCCCCTTTGGGAATGGCACTGTATAACTTCCAAACAGAGAATACATCTGCAAAATTTAATCCAATGGCTTTTACACGAATGCGAACTTCCCCAGCTTGTGGAGGTGAAATAGTTTCTTCCGAAATTTTCAAACTCTTCATAGAGCCTGGCAAAATTCGATATACTTTTCTAGTGATTTCTGACATAGTATTACAATAAAAAAAGCCACAATTTGACTTGTGGCTAATTTATAATTTATTTTTCACTTTATGCTATACACCTCCACCACCACTTTTGCGGTTGTCTAAGGCTTTTTCTTGTTTTACTGTTTGAACATCCGATTTACCAGGAATCCCTACACCCTCCTCAGTAGCTGGAGCACCAAGATCTTTTTGTGTTTTCGTCTCTGATGAATTGACCTCTAATGCTGGCTTATTAGCATAGCATGAGCACATGGTTATAATGACAAAAAAGCTAAGTGCGCTGAATAATGATTTTTTCATTCCTAATTATTTTTCCAGTTGCGGATCGAAGCACAAGATAGTAAACTCCAGAGGATATATGTGCTGTATTAAAACTTAAACGCTGAGCGCCCGCTTTTATTTTTCCTGTAAATAAGGGAAGAACTACCTGTCCCCATGGATTAAGTATATCTATTTGGCATTCTTGTGCTTGCTCGAATTGGAGATCTATATTCAATCTATCAGAAGTTGGATTTGGAAAAATCTTCAAATAGGGTTCATCTTGAATAAGTGTTCCAAAGCCACTGACATAATCCACCGTTATATAGTCCTCCTTAAAAATCGTTTGGCTACCAAAGGCATTCGTCACGATTAACTCTACACTAAACACTCCAGGTTCACTAAAGGAAACTACAGGATTAGCACTGGTTTGAACCGGGTTATCTGCCCCTTCTATTATCCATTCGTAGGACAAAATATTATTTGAACCCACAGCTTGAAAAATCACATTTTCATCGATACTAACAAAATTATCGGTAACCCATATGTCCACTCCTGGTAGCCTACCTACTTGAATCAATCCCGATTCTACAAGTTCATCTGTACCATATGCATTAGAGACCGTCAAGGAAACATCATACAATCCCTCCTCTGGGAAAATAACTGTTGGATTAGCCTCCGTAGAAAAGGAAGGAATCCCTCCAGGGAAAGACCAGTATCTATTTTCAACTGGACCTTGTGTGTTATCTGAAAATGTTACAGTTAATGGGCCTAGACCCATTGATGTTGACGTTGTAAAGGCAGCATGCGGAGCTTCTTCCGTTAGACCGTTAGATATCTTCGCTATGTAGTTTCCGAATTTCATTTCTTTACCATAAGAACCGAATACCCAAACCGTTGGCTGTTCTGTTCCATATTGGAGAACAGTTGAAGTATAATCTCCCCAACGTTGATTGGTATTGGATGAGATGGCAATAGGAGACTCCCCATTTTTAACCAAAATAGAACTACTACATTCCAAATTAGACTGTATTTCAAATGCTCTTATTTCTGGATATACCGAAACACCTGAACGCAAAGCAGTAACTATAAAAGAAGGTTCATCACTGGAATAATCAAATGGAGCTATGGAAGGGTAAGCATAATCAAATCCTGTCAATCCATATGTAGTGTAATCCACCTCCAAGGAATTTATATCTACTTGCGTTACCCGAATCCCTGAAAATCCATTATTAATGTTGGTATTGTGGACAAAAAATAACTGGCCATCAAAAACCAAACCATCTCGAACTCTAACATCTCCTGACTTTAATTGCTTTTCGGAATCTTTTTGGAAGGCAACAAGTGGATTAGAATAGGGTAAGGTTTCCAATTGCATAATGGATAAAGATTGATTAGATTCTAGGGCTCCATCCACGGTATACATTTGAAAAGTATCGCCCCCTCCCGGATTGGTACTTACAAAATACATCTGGTCACTATAATCACTTTCTAAAGCATATTTCATGGGCTTTATAGCAAACACACCTGTATTCGTCCCATTGGTTATGTCTTGAAAAACTTCCCATTCAGCAGCTTCTCCTGCATACAGTGCATCTTTATCGATTTGTAATACAACCGTTTGATCAAAAGTACCATTGGTCGTAAACAAATTACCTGAAATAAATAAGTCAGTATTAGAGACCCCCACATTAGGAAAGTCAAACCATACTGAAGGTGCTATATAACTGGTATGAATAGTTGTAGTATACCAGCCATCCATAGGGTTTTGAGAATTCGATACGGAAATAATTACCTGGCTACTTGAAGGTGTATTAGAATATAAGCAGACTATGACAAATCGCTTTTGAACACGATCAAAAATGATCCTTGGATCATAGAAAAAGTAACCTAGATTCAAGTCACTGTAAAATTGTCCCAAGGACTGGGTATTCAAATACACTTGACCAGCATCATCCATAAATTGAATAGATGAATTCGTAAGTGACACCATATATCCAGCATCAGAAACGGCTAAAGCGTTGTCAGCAGGATACCAATTATTATAGGCATTACCATCAAAACCATCTACTATAGATATAGTATTCGTTAAGCTACCTTCGAGTAAGGAAAATGGATCGAAAGTAGTCTTTTTCTTTTGTACTAAAGCAGTATTACGAAAATCAGCTGAGGTATGTGCTATTTGATTTGGAGCCTCGTTATGGATAGTGCGTAAACTAAGATTAATATCTTCACTATGCGGTTCAGCGACATGAAAGTATGGAGTCAGTTTAGTATCTCTAATACTAGGTATGATTTTAGTAGATGCAACCACTTTAGAAAAATCACAATAACTAATGCTCGGTTGATTTTTACCAATAAGACTAGACGAAGTGCTACATAATAATAGTATAGCAACTAAAGAGGTGTAGTTTTTCATTTTGGTTTCTTGTTTGGTTTGTTTTGAGATAACTATATCCAAACAAGTAGGACAGACCTATAATTTGTCAATTTTATTGCACAAATTCCATATATAAAATAGATTAATATAAAAATGTAGTCGCCCTGACAAATAAAAAAAGGAGTGTCTTGTTGCACTCCTTTTTTTACTCTTTAGATTCTTGAATTTTGAGGGTAAAACTTTGTATTCCCCAAAGCGAATCTTTCCTATTATATTGTTCAAAACCAAGTTGATAATCCCCAGGAACTGTAAACTGAACACGTTCTTGAAGTGGTATATACAACTGACAGATTTCATCCGAACATTTTCCATACCACTGCCCCCCTTTATTTGCCATTTCAAACGACAATAATTGCTTAGCATCGGCTTGATTTGGATAGGCGGTCAATATATTGGTATACATATTCTGATAAGGATAATTTGCGTTATGACTTATGGCTACCCAGACATCATAATAAGCAGATGTATCTTCTAACTGAAAATCAAATCGCGCTATATCATCATATGCCCATACCTCTTGTTCAAAGGTTTTTGTTTCTTCAAAAACCACCTTTGGGCCACAAGAAGTGAGCAAGAACAAACCGAACAATACTGGGAACTGGTATGGCTTCATATTAACTGAATATATCTCTCATTCTGCCCAAGAAACTTTTAGATGTTTTATCAGGACTTGGATTAAAGTGCTCTGAATCTCTTAGTTGTTCCATTAGTTTTCGCTCCTCAGCGGTTAATTTCTTCGGAGTCCAAACATTGACATGAATCAAAAGATCACCTTTACCATAAGCTTGTACTTCAGGCAATCCTTTCCCTTTTAAACGGAAAATCTTGCCAGCCTGTGTACCTTCTGGAATTTTAATTTTTACGCGGCCGTCCAATGTAGGTACTTCAATGGAAGCTCCTAAAGCTAAATCTGCAAAATTCACGTACAAATCATAGATCAAAGATTGGCCATCTCGTTCAAAGTTCTCATGTTCTTTCTCAGAGATAACTACTAATAGATCTCCATTAGGTCCTCCATATTTACCGGCAGAACCTTTCCCTCTAAAGGTAATTTGCATACCCTCAGAAACACCAGCTGGAATATCCAATTCTATCGTTTCCTCTTTGTACACCACACTTTCACCATTACAAGTCCCACACTTATTCGTGATGATACTGCCTCGACCATTACAACTTGGACAAGTTACTGTTGTAGCCATTTGACCAAACATGGTCGAACGAACTTGATTAACTGCTCCTCTACCGCCACAAGTATTACAAGAGGTAGTTGAATTACCATCTTTTGCACCTGTGCCTTTACAACTAGAACAAGTAGTATGTTTTTTTACTTTTACTTTCTTCTTAACTCCGGTAGCAATTTCTTCTAAGGTCAGACTAACCTTAATTCTAAGGTTTTTACCACGCTCACCTTGACTGGAACGTGCGCGGCCACCGCCTCCTCCAAAAAATGAGGAGAAAGGATCTCCACCGCCAGATCCACCACCAAATATATCACCGAAGTGGGAGAAGATATCTTCCATTGTCATACCAGCTCCTCCTGCACCTCCAAAGCCTGCATTTGGATCTACTCCAGCATGTCCATATCTATCGTAGCGTGCCTTCTTTTGAGGGTCACTTAAAATCTCATAGGCTTCTGCTGCTTCTTTGAATTTCTCCTCAGCAGCTTTATCGCCAGGATTTTTATCTGGGTGGAATTTAATTGCTTGCTTTCGATAAGCTTTCTTTATAGTAGACTCATCAGAACCTTTGTCCACGCCCAACACTTCATAATAATCTCTCTTTGCCATAATTTGGATTTTCTGAATTATTCGCCTACTACGACTTTAGCATATCGAATAATCTGATCATTGAGCGTATATCCAAACTCAATAGTATCAATAATTTTCCCCTTCATCTCAGGAGTAGGAGCAGGAATTTTGGTAATTGCCTCATGCAATTCAGCATCAAATTGCTCTCCGGTAGACTTCATGATTTCTAAACCTTTAGACTTTAAGGTTTTGAAAAGCTTGTCATAAACTAATTGCACACCCTCACTAAAGGATTCTGCTGTATCCGATTTAGATGCATTAATTCGAGCACGCTCGAAATCATCCAACACTGGAATAATAGCCATCATAACATCCTTGGAAGCTGTTTTTCTCAATTCCAATGTCTCTCGAGCTGTTCGCTTCTTATAATTATCAAAATCGGAGAACAATCTCAAATACTTATCCTTCATCTGTGCAAGTTCATCACTTGCTCCAGCCTCTCCTTCTTGGACTTGCTCCTCTGTGTTTGAAGTTTGCTCATTAACAGCTTCTTGCTGCTCTTCCACTACTTCCTCTGACTTATTCTTTTTTGCCATGATTTATTATCAATATTTCATTTAGCCACAAAACTACAAATAACCTGCCAAACCCCAGTATTTGACAAATTGTCAGTCTTTTATTGACCCTTCTAAAAAGGTATTAAGTTTATCTATGGAGGGATTATAAAACAAAATATTCCCTTCTGGTCCTATAAGGAATTTCTGAGGCACCTCATTAATCCGCCATTCATCAGATATAGGTCCATTCAAAAACCTCAAATTATCTGTTTGGTCATGGATGTGATAGGGCCACACCAAACCATCGCGATCAATAGCCGCAAGCAGTGCATCCAAGCGTTTATCAATTGCTATAGATACGATTTCAAAGCCACTTGCTGCCTCAAAAGATTGCCCATGAAAAGTATTATAAAGCTTAACTAAGCTAGGATTTTCTCTTCTACATGGACCACACCAAGAACCCCAAAAGTCCAGTAATACATAATTGCCTCGCAATGCACTTAATTTAAATTCGCTGCCATTAAGCAAAGTAGCACTTATCTCTGGTGCCGCTTCACCATGTGATACGCTTGGTTTGAAATACACATATCTACCCAAGACTAAAGCCAATACGAATAGAAGTGATATTCCTAATCCCTTATTTTGCTTTTTCATATTCCGTTGCTTTTTTTTAGCTTTTTGTTGTTTCTTTGAAGGAGTATTTAAACAAGCTCAAAAGTATTTATTCTTTCTAAACTTTAGAAAAAAAGATTATGCGCAGAATTATCCCAGCTGAAACGGCAACGAAGGACCTTCATCAATTTCTAGTTGGATCCGTTGCGCCTAGGCCAATTGCATTAGTCAGTACTATTGATGAAAATGGCCAACCCAATCTAGCGCCCTATTCTTTTTTTAATGCTTTTAGTTCTAATCCGCCCATACTGGTTTTTTCTTCTAATAGAAGAGTGTCCAACAATACAACAAAAGACACCCTATCTAATGTTTTTGCAACAAGAGAAGTGGTAATCAATATGGTCAACCATGATATCGTACGCCAAATGGCTGTAACCTCTGTGGAGTTTCCAACCGAAGTCAATGAATTTGAAAAAGCGGGTTTACATGCTGTTCCATCTGAATTAGTCAAGCCTTTCCGAGTACAAGAAAGTCCTGTTCACATGGAGTGCCAAGTCAAGGACATTATTACTTTAGGTGATCATGGTGGTGCAGGGCATTTGATTATTTGCGAAGTGGTTATGATGCATATTGCGGAGAACGTAATTGATAGTAATAATCGAATAGACCCACATAAATTAGACTTAATGGGTCGACTAGGTCGAGCATATTATGTTCGTGCCAGTGGAGAATCTGTCAGCCCTATTGTTCAAAGTGTAATAGAGCTCACTATTGGATTCGACCAACTTCCAAAAGCCATCCAAAACAGCACGGTACTTAGGGGAAATGATCTTGGTCTATTGGCTGGTTTACATGCAAAACCAAGCTCGGCCGAAATAGATGCTGTAAAAAGTGATCCAGAAGTCATAAAAGCTATGGAAGCAGATAATCCTACCGAAGCACTACATGGGTACATCAGAACCTTGCTAGAAAACCCGAAGGACAATCTAAAAAAAGCAGCAGCTATAGCCTGGCTTTAAGCTTTTCGTTCGAATACTTTAAAGGTATAAGCGTATTCATTTTTTTCATCTGGAGCATTGTATTTAGAAGATAGCTCCGACCATTCTTCTGGTTTGATTGCTGGGAAAAATACATCTCCTTCGACGGCTAAATCCACTTCGGTAAGGTATAGTTTATCCCATAGATCAGCGGTTTGCTCATATATTAAGCCTCCGCCAATGATAAACAATTCTTCCTCGCCATTAGATCGTGCTATTTCAATACCAGCCTCAATGGAGTCACACACTAGGATATTAGACCCAATGAAAAATGGATTTCTAGTTATGACAATATTGGTCCGTTTAGGAAGTGGCCTTCCAATAGACTCAAAGCACTTTCTACCCATCAAAATATGATGTCCCATGGTAACCTGCTTGAAATACTTGAAGTCTGCTGGTAAATACCAGGGGATATCATTATCCTTTCCAATCACATTGCCCTTCGACACGGCTACTATTGCACTAATCTTCATCTGACTCATTTGTTATTACTTCTTCAATCAAGGTTGTATTCAGCATTCGATCTTCGACCCATGCTTTCTCTGGGGAGATACCCCCATTGGTATATTTCTCCATAAGTAAACCAGCTATCGGTGCTGCAAATGAACCTCCACCTCCTGCATTTTCTACATATACAGAAACAGCGATACTTGGCTTTTCTGTTGGAGAAAACCCTATAAATGTAGAGTGATCTTCTCCAAAAGGATTTTGAACGGTCCCTGTTTTTCCTGCAACTGGAGTATAGCGGTTTTGAGCTTGACGACCTGTACCAGCCGTTACCACCAATTTCATACCTTCTACAACAGCATCAAAGTATTGAGGTTCAATGGATGAGTCCTGTCTTTTCAATCTCAAAGGCTCCAACTCCTCTGTAGGATGATCTAATCTTTTAACGATATGTGGCGTAATATAGTAGCCTCTATTCCCTAATACACAAGCTACATTGGCCATTTGAAGGGTGGTCAGTAAGAGTTCTCCTTGACCAATACCTAAAGAAATGATATAAGTAGAATACCACTTCCCTTTTCCATAGCGATCATTATACAATTTAGCCCCTGGCATCAATCCTTCCTCTTCACCGGGAATATCTACTCCTAGTTTTTCCCCCAATCCAAACTCCATCATGTATTGTTGAAATTTGTCTAAATTTTCCTCATCATTCTTTGCCCCGCCTTTATCTAAAATCTTCTGAAAAGTATCCCAGAAATACGTGTTACAGGAAAATTGAATAGCTCTTCCAATATTTTGGGTGGGCGGATGATTCCTACACTTTCCAACAAAATTATTATAGCTATAATATCCAGGACAAGGAATGTACTTATCTTTAGTAAGCACACCTTCCTGCATACCTACTAATCCTACTAACATCTTATATGTAGACCCCGGAGGGTACTGAGCCGATAAAGATCGATTAAAAAATAACTGATTGGGATTGGCATTTAATTGCTGAAAATTCTCCCCACGTTCTTTAGAAATCTTCAACATGTCCGGATCGTAGGTTGGTGACGAGACCATGGCTAGAATTTCACCCGTTTCAGGTTCAATAGCTACTACAGCTCCTTTTTTTCCTGCCATTAGTTTTTCGGCATAAGCTTGAAGTTCTAAATCTATGGAGGTGTATAGATTAATTCCAGAAATAGGATCGTAATTCATTGCCCCATCTTTATAATCTCCTACCTCTCTACCTAATCGATCTTTGAAGACTACGCGCCGTCCTTTTTCGCCTTTCAAATATGGTTCGTATGTAGCCTCTAGGCCATCAGAACCTATATAATCGCCAGACTCATAAATCCGATTACCAGATTCATCTCTATTTGCCTCACTATCAACTTCCTCCCGATTAACTTCACGAATATATCCTAAAATATGTGCTGCACTTGGATTTGGGTATCCCCGAACATTACGTCGTTGAATGGAAAATCCAGGGAATTCATGGAGTGTTTCTTTTAGTGCTGTAATATCTTGAGCAGGCACAGTGGACATAAAAGTAAATGGTATTCTCTTGCTGTATCTACTGGATCTAAAGTCTACATCTATACGCCGTTCAAAATCTTTCTTGTCTATGCCTAAAAAAGAACAAAAGCGCATAGTATCCATATCTGGATCTAAGAAATTATAAGTTAGCTTGATATCATAGACCTGATCATTTACAACCAGTAACTCACC
>CAJXMP010000100.1 GCA_913056515.1 uncultured Lewinella sp. | reverse complement strand
TAAGAATCCTCAATATTCGTTCGAATATATGCGCCTACAGAATTCAATGCTCCTGTAGATACTAATTGATTATCATAATCCATGAAGTAAGCATTCGCATTCACCACAACTTGCTGCCCAGACCAACGATAACCTAATTCATAATCTCTCAAAGTCTCGTGCGTTGGTACTTCGGATTGAGGATTATCTACATAATCATCTCTGTTGGGTTCACGATTGGCAATAGCAAACGAAGCGTATAGCTGTTGCTGATCATTTAATTGATAACTCAATCCAAACTTAGGATTAAAAAAGGTCAAAGCAGCTTCGCCTATACGCTCCACGCCTTGCTCATCAACGCCCACAAAAGTGTAATTCAACAGCCTAACTTGACCCTCACCTAATACAGACAACTTATCGGTCAATTGATAATTAGCTTTCAAATAAGTATTGAAGTCACTCTTTTCAGAATCATTATCATAAAGACTATAATTTTCATCCAAAATAGGTGCTCCCTCTATCCAAATATACTCCCCAAAGTGTCTACCAAGATATTCGTTATAGCCACCCCCAAAGGTTAAATTCAATTTTGTATCTGTAGATCTATAATTCAAAGAATAAGTAGCCCCATAAAAATGATTATCCAACCACTTGCGACGCACTGCATCCCTATATTCAATGGAGTCGCCCAATAGCACCTCACGACCTTCTTTGTAGTTCTCATAAAATCCTAATCCACGCGTGTAGTGCCCTGCTACATTCAAGTCCAGGTTTCTATTCACCTTATAATTATATAAAAGCTGATAGTGGTCTTGTCTATAATCGTCCACTTCATTAGCATATGGTTCACCTGGCTTCTCGGTACCAGCGCTATTAAAAGTCCTGGTAGAATCCACCGCTACAATAGAAGGATCCGTTCCGTTCCAAGCTTGATAGGTGATTTCATGTCCTGAAAAAGCATTCAATCGTAATAGGGATCTCTTCCCAACATAAGCCGCTGATGCAAACCAAGAATCTAAATCTGATGATGCTCGATCGATATATCCATCTGAATCAATAGCAGACAACCTACCTTCTAGAATAAATTTACCGCCAAGTAAACCACTACTCGCTTGAACATTTTTCTTCAAGGTATTAAACGAACCAATAGTAGTTCCCAAACGCACAAAGGCATCCTCCTCTAAATTATTCGTATTCAAATTAATAGAAGCACCAAATGCCCCTGCCCCATTCGTAGAGGTTCCGACCCCGCGCTGTATTTGAATATCCTGCACAGAACTCGCAAAATCAGGTAAGTCTACCCAAAATACACCATGAGACTCCGCATCATTCAGCGGAATACCATTGATGGTAACATTAGTTGCTGTAGGTGCAGATCCACGAATTCTGATTCCTGTATAGCCAATTCCTGTTCCAGCATCTGAGGTAACTACAGCAGATGGCGTCCATTCCAATAGGTATGGAACATCTACCCCAAGATTATTTTCCTCAATCTCAGCTTTATTTAAATCAGCATACGCAAAAGGTCCACCATCTTGAATCCGAGTCGCATATACCAATACATCTTTAAGTAAATAAGTATCTTCTGTGAATTGAACATTGATCATCACCCTACTTTTTGGGCGAGCAAATTTGACCGTCTTATATACAGGCTTATAACCTACATAAGAAAAGCGTACCTGATACTCCACACCGATACCAAATCCGGATAAATTATACTTCCCATTTTCACCAGATGCCGAACCAATACCAAGTTCAGCAACATATACTGTTGCTCCTATCACTGGCTCCCCATCTTTTCCAATTACCTGGCCAATGATATCATTTTGAGCCTGCACAGAAAAAGCAGTGCAACTCAATGCAAAAAAGAATAAATAAAGTGTTCTCATAAAATAAATTTTATGCTTTCTGAGGGGCTCAGAAAACGGTTGCTGCAATAGACCCTGCACGCACTAGACGGGCATTTCCCTTCCCAGCATTACCTGGGCAGGTTCTATGGGTATAATCTCAGCCTATGCTCCATAGGCACCCCAAATGAGTAAAACAAATGTAAGTGTTTTTTTTAGCTTTGGCGCTCAATCAAGGGTAATTTTAAATCCTTGACCTGTTGTTGACGATTCTCCATATTACCCTGTAGCACGACATAGGGTAAAGCGCTAGCTTTCAGATATTGTTCATATAAATCGAATAGTCTTTGCCGATCTGTGGGATGCTCTCTTAATGGATCTGCTTCCCAAGGCATATCCGGTGCACATAATAAGTAAAGACTCGCTCTATCTGAAGCTAGGTAATGTTCAACAGCAGGTATCTGCTTTCCAAATTTTTCCGCAGCCCAAATTTTTAGAACCAAAGGACCTGTATCAGAGAGAACCATTAAATCTTGATTAAAGCCAGCTTCCATACTACCCAACTGTTGAGTAGCTATGTGCTCCAAATCTTCAAAAGTATATGCAGTAGTACGCGCTTCTAAATAAGTGCGCGCATATTCCTCTACGAGAAATACGTTAAATTGATTGTTCAACCAATGGACTATGGTCGTTTTACCTGAAGATTCCGGTCCTGTTACAATAATTTGCTTAACCATGACTTTATCCAATACATTCCATTAACATCTACGTAAAATATCCATTATTTTTACAGAAAAAAAATGCACGATATAGAGCCATACTTCCAATGGAGGGATCATTATAAAGTTGAAAAAGACCCTAGGTCCCCTTTCTTTGACAAGGAGTATAGCGAATTTCAATTCACTCAAAAAATATACAACTACTATATTCATCCACAATGGGATTTCTTTGGCTCTGAAACCCTCTACCTCAAAATTCTATTTACAGATTACGATCAAGGCTTCGCCATCATAGAACTCATCGGGGAGTGGAATGATGCCATAGGAAATGATATCATGTTCCTGAAAAGAGAAATAGCCGATCTGCTCATTAATGAAGGAATTACTAAATTTGTGGTGGTATGTGAAAATGTCCTTAACTTCCATGCTTCTGACGATTGCTATTATGAGGAATGGGCACAGGAAGTTGGCGAAGAGTTCGGTTGGATCTGCTTGCTAAATGTTAGACCACATGTCTTCGAAGAAATGAGAGATACCGGTATAGATAACCATTGTTACGTCCTTCCAGATACCCACATGGTCAGCTGGAGAAAATTCAAACCTCGAAACTTTGTAGAACACTTACAATCCTTATTGGATAACTTACCCAAATGGATTGATTAAAAATATAGTATGCACAAATCAGGATTTGTAAATATTCTTGGAAGGCCCAACGCGGGGAAATCCACACTGATGAATACCTTAGTTGGAGAACGGATGTCGATAATTACCTCCAAACCACAAACGACAAGGCATCGTATTATAGGTATTGTTAGTGGAGATGATTTTCAATTTGTTTTCTCTGATACGCCTGGCCATATCAAAGACCCCAATTATGCCATGCAAAAGAAAATGAACAAGTTCATATACAGTTCATTTGACGATGCAGATCTGATTTTACTAGTTATTGATTTGAAAGACACTTATGAGGAAGATGATGCTTTTATACAAGTCATCCAAAAACAGCAAATGCCAAAAATCATTGTCTTAAACAAAATGGATTTGCTATCAGCAGAAGAATTAGAACAGAAAATCGAATATTGGAAACAAAGGATGGATACCCATCTGGTACTCCCCATTTCTGCTTTGAACAAAGTAAATACAACACAGCTACTCGAGCAAATAACAGAGTTGCTGCCAGAAGGCCCAGCATATTATCCTAAAGACCAACTCACAGATAGACCAGAACGCTTTTTTGTTTCTGAAATCATCCGAGAGAAAATTCTAGAACAATACAAACAAGAAATTCCATATTCTGTAGAAATAGGCATTGAATCTTTCAAAGAAACTAAAACCAAAGCTGGCGAAGATCTTACAAGAATTTCTGCATTGATCTACGTAGATAGAAAGTCCCAAAAACCAATCATCATTGGGCACAAAGGGAGTAAGATTAAAAAATTGGGAACCGAGGCTAGAAAGTCCATTGAAGCTTTTCTCCAAACAAAAGTATTTCTTGAAATGCATGTCAAAATCAAAGATGGTTGGAGAGATGATGATCAATTACTCAAAAACTTTGGTTATCAGGATTAAGTGACGCTGATATTTTTTGTTTATCTTTTATATCGTTCAAATTTTATGCAGGGAATGTGTTTCTTTGCACTTCAATTAACAATAGAAAATTATGGGTAACCTGGTTGCTGTGGTAGGAAGGCCAAATGTGGGAAAATCAACCCTTTTCAATAGGTTGATCGGGCAGAGGCAAGCCATTATTGATGATTTTAGCGGAGTAACGCGCGATAGACAATATGGGACTTCCTATTGGAATGGGAAGACTTTTACTGTCGTAGATACCGGTGGTTTCGTAACAAACTCGGATGATATATTCGAAAAAGCGATTCGCTCCCAGGTACAAATAGCCATTGACGAAGCTTCTATTATCGTATTTATGGTGGATTGTACTACTGGAATCACAGATCTAGATGAAGAAGTAGCCAAATTACTGCGTAAAACTAAAAAACCAGTTTACCTGGCAGTTAACAAAGTGGACAATAATGCAAGACTGATGGAAGCCAACGAATTCTGGTCCTTAGGTTTTGAAAACACTTTTTTCCTTTCCTCCATTACAGGAAGTGGTAGTGGAGAATTACTGGATGCGGTAGCAGAGCAATTGGATGATGAAGAGGAAGAAGTTATTGATATCCCTAAATTCGCTATCGTGGGTCAACCCAATGTTGGAAAATCATCTTTCACCAATGCACTGCTTGGAGATGAACGAAATATAGTAACTGATATAGCAGGAACTACAAGGGATTCGATCCATAGTGTCTATAAAAAATTCGATAAAGAATTTATGCTTATAGATACTGCAGGAATGAGAAAAAAGGCCAAAGTTCACGAGAACTTAGAGTTCTACTCTGTCATGAGAGCCATCAAATCTATTGAAGAATCAGATGTTTGCTTTCTGTTGATCGATGCGCAAACTGGGATTGAAGCACAAGACATGAAAATCTTCCGCTTAGCCCAACAAAGGAATAAAGGAATGGTTATCCTAGTCAACAAGTGGGACTTAGTTGAAAAAGAGACCAATACAGCTAGAGACATGGAAAAGGAAATCAGAGAGAAGATTGCACCTTTCAATGATATTCCAATAGTATTTATGTCTGTCAAAGAAAAACAGCGAATCTTCCGGGCAATAGAAGAAGGTGTACGCGTTTTTGAAAATAGAACAAGAAAAATTCGAACATCAGACCTCAATGAGTTGATGCAAGAAAAAATTGAAAAGGTACCACCTCCAACATATCGTGGATCTTATGTAAAGATCAAGTATGTTACGCAATTACCTATTCACTATCCGGCATTTGCCTTTTTCTGCAACAACCCCAAGCACCTGCGAGAGAGCTATAAGAATTATTTAGAGAATCAGCTGAGAGAAAATTACGACTTCTCAGGGGTTCCAATCACTATTCATTTCAGGAAAAAATAGAAGCATGCCTTTTTTGAAAACAGCAATCGAAGGACTTTTGGTGTTCGAACCACAAGTTTGGGAAGACGAAAGAGGCTATTTTTTCGAAAGCTATAATAGCAATACCTTTCAAGCAGCAGGCCTTCAACTAGATTTTGTTCAAGACAATCAAGCGCGCTCCACCTATGGCGTTTTAAGAGGCCTACACTACCAGGCTGGAGCATATGCTCAAGCTAAACTGGTTCGTGTACTTGAAGGAGAAGTTCTAGACGTAGTGGTTGATCTCAGGCCTGATTCTAAGACCTATGGAGAATCATACAGCATTATACTAAGTGCCTCTAACCAAAAACAACTGCTTGTACCTAGAGGATTTGCACATGGTTACGCCGTACTCTCCCCTACTGCTACCTTCTTTTATAAATGTGATAATTTTTACAACAAAACAGCAGAAGGGGGAATCCTCTATAGCGATTCCACACTAAATATTGATTGGCATCTACCGGAACAGGATATAGTACTTTCTGAGAAAGATCAAGTACTACCCACATTTGGAAATCATAAACCTGCTTTATGATGCCACGAATATTAGTTAGCGGGGCTGATGGCCAATTAGGTCAATCCTTGAAGGCCATACAGGATACCTACACACCTATCTATGAAATTATATTTTTATCACAAGCGGACTTGGATATCACTACATCATCCAACATCCAATCCGTATTTGAAAAATACAAGCCTGACTTTTTCTTCAACTTCGCTGCTTATACTCAAGTAGATCTAGCCGAAGAAAATAAAGAGGAAGCCTTTTTAATTAATAGTCAGGCATGTGCCTATTTAGGACAAAACTGTGCTGCATTTAATACACATCTCGTGCATATTTCTACAGACTATGTGTATCCAGGGAAGGGGCCCGTTCCATATCGTGAAGAGCAAGCCGGCTCAACCTTAAATCAATATGGAGCTTCTAAACTGTCTGGAGAACAAGCCATTCAACAATCTAAAGCTGTCTATACCATTATTAGAACGTCTTGGCTATACTCCGTCTTTGGCTCTAATTTTGTAAAAACCATGTATACATTAGGTTTAGAAAGGGATGAATTGAATGTAGTAGACGACCAATTCGGATCACCTACATGGACGCGAGATCTGATACATGCCATTTTCAATCTAATCCAACATAAAGCAACCGGAGTATATAATTTCAGTAACGAAGGTGTATGTTCTTGGTACGATTTTGCCCAAAAAATCATGGAATACAAAGGAATCACTTGCCAGATTAAACCAGTATCTACAGCTGTCTTCCCAAGACCAGCTAAAAGACCTCCTTTCAGTGTAATGGATAAGGCAAAATATAAATCAGCCACTGGAGCAGATATTCCAAAATGGGATAAAGCTTTATTGAAAATGCTTAGTAACTTAGAATAAGGTCAATAAAAGATTCATTAGAAGGCATTAAAAATCGCCTTTCAAAACTAATTAATTTGATATTTCGTTAATCTTTTAGCTGTGTTATCTTTATTCAGATAATTGCATTCACGTGGACCAATCATCTAAAAAATTAACTATGCCAATGGTAAACATTCGACAGTTTTTAATTCTGATCTTGGCTTTTATCCCATGCATCCTACATGCTACCCACAATAGAGCGGGAGAGATTTCTGTTTCGCCTATCGGTGACTGTACGGATTACAGTGTTCAAGCAATTATCACAACATATACCAAAGCATCAAGTATAGCAGCAGATAGGGACTCTTTGGAAATCTGTTGGGGCGATGGGAATTGCGAAATGGTGGTTCGTTCAAATGGGCCAAACAACAATGGCCAAGAGCTAGGAAATGATACCAAAAAGAACTTATATATTGCCACCCACACTTACACGGCTAGTGGGACTTATGTTATTTCGATGACTGATCCCAATAGAAATGGTGGTGTTCTCAACGTAAATGCGCCCAATTCAGATACCGTTCCCTTTCATATCCAAACAACCTATTCCTTTTTGAATTGCCAATTTGATGGTCCGAATAGTACACCTACGCTATTACAGCCTCCTATTGACGTAGGATGTGTCGGTCAACCTTTTATTCACAACCCCAATCCTATTGATCCAGACGGAGATAGTCTTTCTTTTCAAATGATTACTCCACTTCAAAGTATACATACCGAAGTCCCCAATTATTTATTTCCAAACTTTATTGGTCCAGGACCCGATAACTTTTATTCATTAGATCCTGTTACTGGAGACTTCCTGTGGACCAATCCTCAGATTGAAGGAGAATACAATATTGCTATGATTATCATCTCTTGGAGAGATGGTGAACCTATAGATACTATGGTTCGAGATATGCAAATCCTTATTGAAGACTGTGGAGACAACTTACCCCCAGTCATTGAAACCGAGGATTATATCTGCGTAGTAGCGGGTCAAACCATCAACCTACAAGTTGTTGCAACTGATCCAAATCCTGGTGACCAGGTATTACTTACAGCATTAGGAGGCCCACTTGAAGCTAATTTCTTTGGGAATGCATCCTTTAGTGCTCCTGGTAATTTTGGAAGCCCTCCTGTCGTTGGAACCTTTACCTGGCAAACGGAATGTGAACATATCAGTGATCAGCCTTATTTTATTGTATTCAAAGCATTAGACAACACTGGAGATCCAGGATTAGCAGACCTTAAAACGCTTCGAATTAAAGTGGTAGCTCCTGCGCCAGAAAACGTTCAGACAGAATCTATTGATAATAAAATCCACGTAACCTGGGACTTGCCATATAGTTGTGAGGTAGTGGAAGATGATTACTTCTACGGTTTTTCTGTATGGAGAAAAATTGGGTCTAATCAGTTCCCGATTGACACCTGTGAAACAGGGCTAGAAGGTCGAGGATACGAGCGGGTAATAGGTATCACGAATGCCACGCAAGGGAGTAAATATATTTATATAGATGATGATGTGGATCAAGGTAAAACATATTGCTATCGTGTTTTAGGCAATTTTGCAAAACTGACTAATACAACTAATCCACAGCCCTATAACATTGTAGAAAGTCTTCCATCGAATGAAAGTTGTGTTCAACTTAAAAGAGATGTGCCACTTATGACAAATGTAGATGTAACAACTACAGATCTCAGTAATGGAGAAATTTTTGTGCGTTGGACAAAACCGAGATATGAAGACCTAGATACGCTTTTAAACCCAGGACCGTATACCTATGAATTAATGATAGCGGATGGAATCAATGGCACCAACTACGTTCCAACTGGGTTCTCTTATACCTCCAATACCTATTACGAAACGACAGACACCTTCACCACCGTACAGAATTTAAATACAGCCACTGAAGCATATAGATTCATGGTTAATTTCTATACAGAAGGTAATACCAATGAGCTGTTTGGGCCTTCTAATGAAGCTTCCTCTGTTTTCTTGTCCATTACGCCAAGTGATGAAGCAAATACACTATCCTGGGAATATAATGTACCATGGGACAATACAGAGTTTGTGATATATAAAGAAAATTTGTTAGGAAGTTTTGATAGTATAGATATTACAGCTGATAATTCCTATTTGGATCCTAATTTGGTCAATGGTAGAACATACTGTTACTATATTGAAGCTAGAGGTGATTACGGAATTGCCAATATTAATAATGTTTTAATCAATAAATCTCAGGAAGCTTGCGGCACTCCTGTAGATTTGATTCCACCTTGTCCGCCCATCTTAAATGTGGCGAATGTATGTGACGAAGCCATCAATTGTGCGGATATCGATTTATTCAATAGCCTAGACTGGCGAAATCCAAATACCCTTTGTGAGAATACGGATGATGTAGTTGCCTATAATATTTATTACAAACCTACGCTAGATAGTGAATTTAGCCTCATTGAGGTCATTGGAAATCCGTCGGATACATTCTATCTGCATACACCTGACTTTGGGCTTGCG
>CAJXMP010000099.1 GCA_913056515.1 uncultured Lewinella sp. | reverse complement strand
TCCAAATAACAAGAAATGTCAAAGGATTCTACAGATTCTATACCGTAATTCTTCACCGTTACACTTACCGTTTCAGCAGGCCCCAAATCATTACTTGACATAGGTGTATTCAATAAAGAAGGCCCAATATCAAAGGTATCTCTACCCAATTCAAAAGCTGTTATCATAGTTCCCCAACCACTGGAAGTCTTCATATACTCAGCTGTGAACCAAAAGCCTCTTTCATCAATAGGATCAACCGTCATACAAGCATAATCACCATATCTAGAGTTTGGAGCAATACCATTACCCTCAACAATAGTATATTCCTCCACCGTCATTTCACCCAATGGATCACTACTTCTTCTACCAGTGTAAGCTAAGCCTGGATGTATATCCTCACTCGAAACGGCATAAGCTAAACCAATATTTCCACTCACATCCATAGCAATAGAAGGCATAAAACGATCCAATCCATCGTCGGGAGCAAAAGTCCCTTCTTGATAGACCGTCCAATCAGCACCACTAGAACGTCTCAACTCCATCCAGCGAATACCAGCCGTATTATCTCCTCCAGTGTAGTCTACTATAAAACAAAGCACTATCGCTTCATAAGACCCAAAATTTCTATACTTCACCTGATTCATAATCACCTCCTGTAATCCATCGATTCCACCTCCATTTAACTGAGGAATACAAGAAAAACCTGGACCAGAAACGGAACAAGGATTAGAATCATAAGCTGCTGTCTCTACATCGGTTTGAGTGACAACAGTATTGTCCGCATCAGACCAGTCGATATCAATCTCAAAAATTTCAATCAAATCTACCGGACTATCTCCCCAAGCATCGTCGTTCATACGCATGATCATGGGCTTTGCATCTACTGGCGGAGCAGCCGATCCAATCCAATCCACAGGAGTAGCCACGAAAAAGCCTGGACTACCAGGTATAGTAGGTAATACGTGTCGTTGTATATTCACATTATCCTCCCCTGCAATTAAAGCAGCTCGGTCAATCACATAAAACTCTTGACCAGAACCCCCTTCATTTGAAGTTACCACCACGGCATTCGTCCACAAGGAATATTTAGGATAATCTGGAAACTGTGGAGTGGAGAATTCATAGGTAAAATAACTACCGAGTGGATCTGAAGTCTCCGATACAGCAATGAGTAAGGCATTCCCTGAGCCATTAAATTCGGTTATGATCCAACGCTCATGCTCTTGATCAAAAAACACTATCGGATCTCCTAGAGAAGTCACACCCATACCTGCCCAAATGGTATTCATAGAAATAATGCCAGATACATCCGAACCATCCGTCTTATCAAAAACTTGAAAGGCTGTGGCATTTACCATCTGAACATAGTAATCCTTACCAATAGCTCCATCTGGATCTGGAGGAGATGGATTACCTGCTGCCCCCGTTTGCATACCATCCACATTAATGAACGGCTCTACAATAAAATTAGAAGCACTTTTAACTTCAGCCTGCCGAACTGGATCCATACCCAAAGGTTGAGCACCTTTGATTGAATTAGCAGGAATGCCTCTTCCATTAAAGTTTGGAATGGTCTTGGCCTTGAATCGCTTCTTGTAGGCATCCTTTTTGGCAAGGTCTACCCCATTTTGCTTCACAAGATTTCTTACAGGTGCTGTCTTACCTAATTTGACAGCAAAGGTAGAACTGGATTCAACCTCAATAACTTGGCTGTTGTTCTGTGCTTGAATGCTTGACATAACAAAGCATATACAAACAATAATAAATAGTTTGATCTGACGCATTACGAATGTTAAATTTTGTGATTAGTCACTTAATTATAAGCATTTATAAAGTAACGATAGTACAATATGTCGAATTGCTTTGGGCTATTGCTAAATTATTGCATATCGTCCCTCTAAAATATTGAATGGCTCTTATTATTGTTAAAAAACTCTTGTAACTTTGCTTCACGCTAAAACATACAAGAGAATCTGAAGAAAAGCGTTTAAATAATGCAAATAAAACCGTTCAAAGCACTTACACCTGAACTAAGCCTAATCAAGTCTGTAGATACCTTTTTCAATACGGTTAAGCAGGAGTTTCCAAAATACAATAAGGCCGGCTTTTTCAAATCTGGTTTAAGTCCAGCATTTTATATCTATCGAATTACGGAAGAGGACCACTCTTACACAGGTATTCTGACCAGTTCCTCTGTTGAAGATTATAACTCCAACAAAATCAAAAAACACGAGAAAACCATCTCAGTTAAAGAACAACAACAAATAGCTCTGCTCCTACACCGAAAGGCCATTGTTAAACCCGTTCTTTTGACCTATAACTCCGTTTCAGAAATTGATGATTTTACCCAAAACATCATTGAGTCTAGACCAGCTACCACCGTTATTTTCTTTGATGGCGATCAACAAAGGCATGAAATTTGGACGGTGGATACTCCAGCAGAAATTGAGACCCTTCAAGCCCTTTTTGCTGAAAAAGTATCGCATGCATATATTGCGGATGGACATCACAGAACATCAACCTCTGCACTCATGCATGAACGATCAAATGGCACAGATGAAGACAAGTACCAGTATTTCTTGACAGCATATTTTCCCAATAATCAATTAGAAATTCTGGCCTATAATAGAGTGATTGAAGCATTAGCAACCATCACGCCCACCCGATTCATGGCTCAATTAGCCAAATACTGCAAAATAACGCCTTTGGCGGTACCAGAAGCTCCAAGTACGCCAAGAGAACTGGTCATGTACATCAATCACGAATGGTACAAATTGAAGTGGAAAGACAACGTCTTAAATAAAGCCCCAGAAAATGTATTGGATGTTAAACTGTTTAATAAATATATCCTTAACAAAATACTCCACATCAAGGATGTAAAAGATGATCCCCGTATTCGATATGTAGAAGGTAAGCTCGGCTTGGAAGGGGTAGCCAATAAAACCAAAAAAGCACCCGATCGCATTGGGTTTTCCCTGTTTCCAGTTGCCATGGAGGAATTTATCCGAATCTCAGATAATGAAGAAATACTTCCACCTAAATCTACTTGGTTTGAACCACGTATGAAGAATGGTGTTATCGTACAAACCATAGGATAAAACTGAAGACATGTCTTTAAGAAAAATTGGTGCAAGCCGTATTCATACCGTATCTGGTGAAGTCATTGAAAATGGCATTATCATTTTAGATCAAAACAATACCATAGTTGGGATTGAAAACCAAGCAGAACATGGATTGGATGGTGTTGAACTATATGATGGTGATATCATTCCAGGTTTGATCAATACACATTGCCATTTAGAACTTTCCCATTTAATTGGAGCTGCCCCGACAGGTACAGGATTGCTAGCCTTCTTAAATGCAGTAGTATCCTTGAGAGATTTTCCAGAGGAGGACATTCTGGAATCCATACGAAAAGGGGATCAGCAAATGCAAGATGAAGGCATAGTGGCTGTAGGAGATATCTGTAATAAGTTAGATACTGCTCGTACAAAAGCGGAAAGCCCAATTCATTACTACAGCTTCGTTGAAATGTTCGACTTTATGCAAGATGCATTGACGGAGAATACCTTCCAACAGTACAAAGCGGTTTTCGAAGGACAAGCAGATAGACATGGAAATAAAAAAAGCTGTGTACCGCATGCTCCCTACACTGTTTCTCCTGGATTATTCCAATTATTAAAAGAAACCACTAATCCGAATCAAACCATATCCATACACAATCAAGAAACGCCACACGAAGACCAATTATTCATGGAAAAAACGGGTGGATTCTTAGACTTTTACAAAGGATTCAACTTCTCACTAGAGGATTTCCAAGCTACAGGCAAGCATTCTATATACTATGCCATGGAAAACATGAATCCGGAATGTAAAACCATTATGGTGCATAACACCATGACCACTCAAGCAGATATTGAAGCGGCGCATGAATGGAATAAGCAGGTATACTGGGCCACTTGCCCTAATGCCAACCTATACATTGAGAATAGAATGCCCGAGTACAAAAAATTCATAGAGACAAATGCCAAGGTAACCATAGGTACTGATAGTCTAACCTCTAATTGGCGACTATCCATCTTAGATGAAATGAAAACCATCCTCAAATACCAATCTTACCTGGATTTTGAAACCGTTCTGAAGTGGGCAACCCTAAACGGAGCGGAAGCCCTAGGATTCGATAACATCCTGGGAAGTATAGACATTGGCAAAGCACCTGGAATCAATTTGCTTGTTATGCCAAATGGCACATTCGATGAGCAGACTACTATTCAGGTTTTGGCAAAAAACGGCTAAGCAATAACTCTATTTCCGCACCACGCTGTTCCAACTGTTCCTGAAAACGCTGAGCAGCTGCCGACTCAGGTATCAAAGGACGATGATTCAAGGAGGAGGTATACTGTTTCACCTGTTTGCAGACTTGCATACACGCTTCTGTGAAGTAAACTTGCTGAAAAGCATTCCACACATATTCAATAGCTTCCGCACTTGGATGCACCCGATCCTTTTCGTAGAATCTATAATCTCTCAACTCATCAATCACCAACTCATACGCTGGGAAGTAATGTACGTTTTCAAATTGCTCCGACAGATACTCACACAACATCAGAAGCCTTGCTTTTGACCGATTACTTTCCACCAAACCATCTCTTTTATAACGGACTGGACTTACAGTAACAATAATCTGCAAGCCCGGATTTATTTCCTTTAATTCGTCCATTAAGTGACTATAGGCTTCCATTAAAACCTTAGTACTACTCATTTGCTTTTCAAAAAGACCAGCTGGCTGTTTATGGCAATTCACCACCGCTTGGTCCATAGATTTATGTTTCCAAAAAAATGCAGAACCAAAAGTTAGCACCAGCACATTGGCTTGAGTCAACTGTGTTTTAAATTGAAGTAAACGTTGATTAATTGAATCTAAAAATTCAGCTTGATCCAAACCATAAATACTGCTATGGTGCTGCCAGGAATGCCAGATGTTTTCATTGGATAATAAGTCTTCTGCTTGATAGGGTCTCTCTGCTATAGTCCTGCTAAGTAAGGAGGACATACTCAAGGGATGATACAGTATTCCATTGGGATTGACTACTAGATCAAAGCGTAAATCCTGCATCAATTGACCTACATGTGTCGCAAAACAAGAGCCCAACATCAACATCCGTTTGCTGTGATCCAATTTCAAATTGGAATCAGGCAACTCCAGCTTTAAAGTCCAATGGTCCATGACAAAGTTGTTTTAGTCGATTAACAAGCGGATCCAAGATAGATCCATCCCTAACTTAATCTTTTTTTAGTACATTTATTCCATAATCAGGTGAACCAATCAGCACACATGGCGCTCTTAGATAAATTCATTAAAAGCAAACCCGTACCACTTCCTAATCACCCTGGAAGGTTTTCGCAATATCATCTATCAGAACGACAGCGTTTGGCCTGGGCTAAAGCACAGGAATATCACCTATCAGAAAACCATCTTTTAGCTTTCGAACATATCCTCCGATCCCTACTAACAGATGGTCCATTCAAAAATGTGGCATTCAACTACACCTCAGAGGATGTTATTGATTTTACGCTTTACCAAGGTTCTTCTAAAATTAAAGGAACGTACAGCACTTCGCTACTCCAAGCAGGAACCCGATTAGCTCACGCAAGCGAACTCAAAGAAGATTTATTACATAGACTTTTAGTCAAAAATCATGAATTAGAATACACGAAGTTTATTCTGACAGACGATAATGACATCCTCTTGCAACTCATCCCCACACTCGCGAATGCCCAACCCGAAATTATCATCAATGGCTTTAAAGAACTAGCCAGAATGGCTGACAAGCAAGATGACCTCTTGAGTTTGTCCTTTGACCAGGTTGAACTCTTAGAACTGGGTCATACAGACAAAAGATCCAGTACTGAAAAAGAACGGCAGATCCATTTCCTTCAATCGGAGATTAAGGCTATTCTACAGGAGATTCAAGAAGAAGACAGTATCTATCAGAAACTAGAATACACGCAGGTATACCGCATCTTTAACTTTATCTATGCGGTAGACTTCCTACTTACCCCACAAGGGCAGCTCATGGAAAGTTTAGAGTATATGCACCGAGAGCTACATAGTAATCTAGACAAAAACATCAGCGCTAAAGTAGAACGCTTTAGTGCGGAATTGGAAAAGATAGCTGAATGGAACAATGAAGCATTGAACCAAGAATTATATAAAGTCTTTTACACCTTCAATCTTACGCCAAGACTAACCCGGTCCACCATTAGAGAAATCATTGACAATGAAAGACAGCAATTGGATTGGTATATCGAAAATGGATATGAACAGTTGGCGCAGCATATAGTTGGATACATTTTTGGCTATTGCCTATTTAACTTCACCCTTCCTGATCCATATAAATTTCTATTTAGAATCTACTTCCAGTGTATCTTCCCGAGTTGTTTTGAACCTGAGGAAGAACAATTGGTAGATAATAAAGGAAAATTGGTGGCTAAGAACATCCAAAAGGCCATTAAAAATGTTGAGAAGAGTGAGCTTTGGAAGGCAGCCAGTATGAAGTGGCCTAACAAGCATAAATTAGATTTTAGCTCCATGCCTAGCTTTGCTTGTTCAGTGCTAGACAACATGTATGAAATGGATTTTTATGAGTATGCAGATCAATAAAGAAAATATTTGGAACAGCCTGGAAAAAGTTAAAGATCCAGAAATCCCCGTGTTAAGTGTGGTAGATCTTGGAGTAGTTCGTGCCGTAGACATTATCGATGACCAAGTAGAAATCAAAATAACGCCAACCTACTCGGGTTGCCCAGCTATGAAAGAAATCGAATTTGATATTCTACAAACCCTTCAACAGGATTTTAACACCACCGTGCATGTGCATACGGTCCTATCCCCAGCATGGACTACTGATTGGCTAAGTGAAGCAGGCAGAAAGAAACTTTTAGATTATGGTATCTCGCCTCCAGCAGATGAAAGTAAAGACAAGTCAAAACTCTTCCAACAACCCAAAAATGTGATTTGCCCAGTTTGTAAATCCTATAACACAGAAATGAAGAGTCAATTCGGATCCACCGCCTGCAAATCTTTATACCAATGTTTGGATTGTAAAGAGCCTTTTGATTATTTCAAATGCCACTAAATAAAGACTGCCCAGGAAGTTATAATTAACTCTGGGCAGCGAAAAAACTCTCACTAGTTTATGAAACTTATCGGCAACAACCGATATATCTTATTTTTTTCTGGGGTCTTAATATATAGTGTATTAAAAATGCCTAAATGGTTGGTTATATTTTAATTTAATTAAAAATCAACCCGCACTTTAACACATTTTAACAAACTTTTGGTCTGTAAAAATGTATATCTATCATCAAGACAACACCTTAAATATATAATAAATTCTTATGCTTCCAACTTTTTTTTAAAGTATCGACAAACAGCTGACAATAAAAAGCTGAAATGTTAAAAAAGTAGGATTCATGGATTATTCCCCCACCTTGGTCTAAAGCTGTAAACCATTCTCCTAGACTTAATTAATATTGTAGGGTTAGAATAGTACTCTAACTCAAACTAATACAGATTTCAATGAAAAAACTTTTATTCTTTACCCTAACATTCTTGTGTACCCTGCAATTGACTGCTCAATACGGAGGCAGATACGGTGCACCCCAATCCTCTATAACAGGAAAAATAACCGGAACCATCTTAGATGCAAATTCTGGTAACGCTGTTGAGTATGCCACAGTAGTTTTAACCGACTTAGAGTCCAAACAAATTGATGGTGGCTTGACCAATGCTAAAGGTCAATTCAAACTTCAAGAAGTTAAATTGGGCTCTTATTTACTGAAAATATCCTTTGTAGGATATGCCGAATTAACGACTGACACCGTTACACTGACTAAGTCTAATCCAGATTTCGATTTAGAAGAAATCCAATTGGAGCCCGCTGCGCTTGCATTAGAAACGGTGACGGTTTCAGCTGAAAAATCTCTATACGAAAACAAAGTGGACAAGGTAGTCTATAATGCAGAAAAAGATATCACAAATAAGATAGGTGATGCTACTGATGTGCTTCGAAAAACACCTATGCTTTCCGTAGACCTAGATGGTAATGTAGAACTTCGTGGATCGAGGAATATCCAAATTCTTTTGAATGGCAGACCTTCAGGTCTATTTGCCAACTCGGTAAAAGATGCCTTAAAGTCTATTCCTTCTGATCAAATTAAGTCTGTAGAAGTGATTACATCGCCTTCGGCTAAATATGATGGAGAGGGATCAGCAGGAATAATAAACATCATCACCAAGAAAAAATCCATCGAAGGAATATCAGGATCAGTCAACACATCTATATCCAATAGGACCAATAATTCAAATGTAAGCTTGTCTGCTGCTAAAGGAAGATTTGGTGTAAGTGGTGGTGGATATGGTTGGTGGACCCTTCCTCGGGATGCAACGACCCTTTTTGAGCGAACGGATAACTCAACCGATATCACTAGTATTTTGAGTACTTCAGGAGTTGCCGAAAGTGAATCGTTCGGTTATAATGGGAATTTTGGTGCTTTCTATGACCTCAATGCATATAACACCATCAACTCCACTATTCAATTCAATGGTTTTCAAACCAACAACATTGGTCTAGATCAAGGATTTTTGGCGGATTCTATTGATCATTTCTATACTAAAGACTTTAGCTCTAGAAACTTTAGAAATGGATACGATTGGTCAACAGATTATATCAAGAAATTTGAGAATCCTGACCAGGAATTAGTCTTAGCTTATCAAATCAATGTGAGCAATTCGATTTCTGACGAGCAAGCGGAATCCATCGATAGCCTTGGGAATTGGTCTGACTTTGAATTCAATAACAAAAATGAAAATTTAGGTAAGAATACAGAACAGACCTTTCAATTAGACTATACACACCCCTTTTCTAAGAAATTTAAATTAGAAACGGGTGCCAAAGCTATCATTAGAGATATTGATTCGGACTATAAATACGAGCAGTTCAATTACAACACCGGGCAATTTGAGGTCAATACACTAAATACTGACTTATTTTTCTACAATCAAGATGTCTATGCAGCGTATATCTCGACTAACATAACGTTAAATGAAAAGTATTCAGCCCTGATTGGAGCGAGATATGAACGAACTGAACTGAATGGATCTTATAACTCTGAAATCGATGGATTTGAGGATAGCTATAACAACATCCTACCTTCCATTTCCCTGTCTAGATCGATTAATCAGTTTACCAATATTCGCGTAAGTTATTCGGAGCGTATTCAAAGACCAAGTCTGTTCTATATTAATCCATACGCTACGATTAATGATCCTACGAATATTCGATTAGGTAATCCAGGCTTATCTCCAGAATTGTCAAGACAAGTAGAATTGGCCTATTCCACTTTTGTAAAAGGAACCATGCTGAGCTTATCTGCTTATTACAAAAACACACAAGATATCATTGAATCTTACTTAACTGTTGGAGAAAACGGAAACGGTATTACGACTTTCCAAAATGTAGGTACCAATAATAGTATAGGTTTGAGTGG
>CAJXMP010000098.1 GCA_913056515.1 uncultured Lewinella sp. | reverse complement strand
CTTTGCTTTAGGTCAAGTATTTAAAACTCATTTCGAATCAGGTGGCACTATATTAGATCTCGACGTAGAACGTTTCCGAGCGATGTACAAAGAGCAGTTTGAAAAGGGTAAAGAAATTGTAGATAAGTGGAAGGGTGAGGTAGTGAAAAAAGAGGATTTGGAAGTAGAGGATACACCTGGTGCAGCATCTGCTTCAGACCAAAAAGAAAATGAGCAAGCTGTGCAAGAGCCTGTAGAAAAAACAGAAAAGGAATTAGTAGTTGATAAATTGAATGAGTTGAAAAAGCTATATGAAGATCAACTAATTTCTGATAAAGAATACGAGCAGTTGAAAGAGAATCTGCTTAAAAAGCTTTCTGAATTGTTATAACTTGAAGTCCGATCGCTTAGACGCTTAGTCGAGCGATCGGTTCTATTTTTTGATCATCAGATCTACCTTCCTCCAAGGCAAAAGCCCCTGCAACCGCTATCATTGCTGCATTATCAGTACAGTATTCAAATTTTGGTATGAAGAGTTCCCAATGATGTTTTTTAGCTTTTACCTGTAGTGTACTCCGCAAATGGCTATTAGCTGAAACACCTCCAGCGATCGCAATTCTTTTTATACCCGTTTCTCTACTTGCTCGACTGATTTTTCCGACTAATATCTGGACAATAGTGTCTTGAATAGAGGCACAAATATCATTCAAGTTGTTTTGAATGAATCCACTATCTTTTTTCATCTCTTTTTGTAAAAAATATAGGATACCTGTTTTTAGACCGCTAAAGCTAAAGTTCAAGCCTTGGATTTTAGGTTTTGAAAATTCATATGCCGGTTTGCCGGACTGAGCTAATTGGTCAATAAGTGGTCCTGCTGGATAATCTAGGCCCAGCAGTTTCCCAGACTTGTCAAAGGCTTCCCCCGCTGCGTCATCTAGCGTTTCACCTAACAATTCATATTCAAATGGAGAGGAGACTTTTACTATTTGTGTATGTCCTCCAGATACAGTCAAACATAAAAAAGGAAATTCGGGGTAGGGTTGTTCAGCAAAATGCGCCATGATGTGCGCTTGCATATGATTGACTCCAATGAAGGGAATGTCTAAAGCCATTGCTAAAGATTTAGCAAAAGAAACCCCAACGATTAAAGACCCAATTAATCCTGGCCCTTTAGTGAATGCTATAGCGGAAAGATCATGTTTAGTAATCCCGGCTTGATTAAGTGCCTCTTGCACAACAGGTAATATGTTTTGTTGATGTGCTCTAGAGGCCACTTCAGGCACTACACCACCATATTGCGCATGAATGGCTTGGTTAGCTATACAGTTACTGAGTATTTTGCCATCAGACCAGACTGCTGCTGAGGTATCGTCACAAGAAGATTCTATGCCGAGAATATATTTGCTCAATTTTATTTTTTTAGACTAAACAATGCACAAAGATGAAACTTAAATAATAAAAAGTAAAGATGATTATTTAGATTTATAACATAACCCAATTAGTCCTACTCAAAAAATATAGATTATGACAACTACCAAATCAAGCCAATTAAAGTCAAGTACAGGTTTCAATAATGCCGATTGGACTCTAGGTGATTCGACTTGTGTGATTACTTCAGATACCTTTTTTAAGGGTAGTTTTACCTGTGATACGGATTTAAGAGTGGATGGGCGTATACTGGGAGAGGTGGATGCATCCAAACGCGTTGTAGTAGGCGATGATGGTGTAATTGAGGGAGATGTAAAAGCGAATCATATGGTTGTTCAAGGTGATGTAAAAGGCAATATTCTAGTTCAGGGAGATTTATTTTTAAGTGCTTCAGCTCGAGTAGTGGGTGATGTTCAAGCCAGTCAAATACAGATGGAGGAAGGAGCTATAATTGAAGGTGTATTAAAGATTGGAGAATAAGATAAATATGCCATGGATTAATTCAATCCAATCATTAATTTTTGTATTATTGGGTCAGTACTCAATTTAATTGTGGCAATTTTTTTTTATTTGTTATAATTGCAGTAAAATTTTACGGGAAATGATTAAGAAAATACTAACAATTGTAATCCTACTTTTGGCCGTATTCATGGGTTATGGACTCTACAAAACCATTCAAGAGCCAATTACATTCAAAAACGAGAAATCTAAGCGAGAGGCTGCTGTTATTCAAAATCTTAAGGATATCAGAACAGCTCAGCAAGCATATAGAGGTATTACTGGTGGATTTGCGCATAGTTTTGATACGCTTTCACAAGTAATTCTTAATGATTCATTCCAGTTGATTCAAATCTTTGGTGATCCAGATGATCCTACAGGAGCTTCATTTACCTCAGATACGAGTTACATTATTGCTGCTGATTCTTTAGCTAAAGTATTCACGGATGGTGATGTAGCAGCTTTAGAATCGTTCTTAAGCGAATTAAGAGATGTTCCATATGGCGAAAACAATGAAACTTTTGAAATCGCTGCAGAGTTGATAGAATATGAGTCAATCGAAGTATGGGTGACTGAAGTTCGTGTTCAAAAGAAAGTATTCATGGGGTCTGAGTATGGTAAAGAGAAATATACCAATTACGATGATCGTTATGATCCTTCAGCTTACCTCAGATTCGGCGACATGGGTTCACCAAACTTATCTGGAAATTGGGAGTAAAATTTGAATATTACCAAAGCAATATAGTTTTAGATAATATAAACGATTTCAAGCTATTCTTTCTTCAGAGAAAGAATAGCTTGTCTTTTTTTATTATTGAGCAAAGCAGTAAACAAATTGTTTCATTCAATAATTTAGCATTAGATGCAAATCTAGCAGATACCATTGAGCAATACCTAGAGGAAGACCAAGTGTTGGGCCGTTTTTCTACTATTGAAAGTTTAGGAGTACATGTAAATGCGATCAGTTTAATACCTAATCGATTATTTAATACGCATACCCTTTCGACCTACTTTAAAGATGTTTTTGAAGTAGATCACATGCATATCAATTACACGGATTTAAGTGATCAGCAAACTAAATTAGTTTATGCCTACTCCAAGTCTACTATAAACGCCTTGGAACCATATTTTAAAATCGGGCACATACAACCTGCTTTTTTAGGGCCTATCAATTCACTCTTGCTTCAGAAAGAAACTTCTAGCTTTCTTATACAAATGGATGCAGGACTTTTTTACTTAAGTTATATCGACCAAGGTGAAATTAAGTTCCTGAATCAATTTAGCTTTGATTCTAGTGCAGATCTGCTGTATTATGTATTGAAGGTAGCTAGTTTGCTTAAGTTGGATACCAATCAACTGAACATTAAATTAACTGGAGCGGTAGAAGAGGAGTCAGAAGTATATAAAACCCTACACAGATTCGTTCATAGTCTGAGCTTTTTAGAAGAAGAGGGTACTACTAATATTCCATTTTCCATGAGTGAAAAGCGTTACTTTAGTGATATATTTGCCTTCCTAAAATAAATTCAACATGCGCATCATAGGAGGGGAGTTCAAAGGACGTAAATTTTATCCGCCAGCAGATAAGTGGCCAACTCGGCCAACAACGGATTACTCCAAGGAGGGATTATTCAATATTCTGATTAATAGGTATGATTTTGAGGATTGGAAGGTCCTTGACTTGTTTGGTGGTACGGGTAATCATTCCTATGAATTCATCTCTAGGGGATGTTTAGATGTGACTTATGTAGACAAATTTGGTCCTGCCGTTTCTTTTGTGAAAAAGATTTCCAAGGAATTAGGTATAGAAGATAAGATCCGCATTGTTCGTTCCGATGTGTATAAATTTATCGAAAAGGATCTGCACCAATATGACTATATATTTGCAGGACCTCCTTATCCACTGCCTACTATTGATACTTTGCCAGAGAGTATCTTGAGTTCTGGTCGACTCAAAACTGGTGGTCTTTTGGTCATGGAACATAATCCAAACCATACCTTTGTCGATCATCCAGATTACCAGGAGGAAAGACATTACGGAAAGACTATATTTTCATTTTTTAAAGGTCGATAAGGCGAAAGTCCTTGATAATTAACGGTTTGTTTACAATTCATTGGAACTTGTAAGGGGGACTATATAGTTTTTTAAGTGTATCTGTTCATCTTTAATATACACTTATGAAATGGAGACGATTAAATGGGGACCCTATATTTGAAATCAAGGAAAAAGTAGAACAAACTATTATTGAAGAAACCCAGAAGGGCCATCGTTTGAAGGTCTGTATAGGTACTGATTCTCAGGTAAAAGGAAATTCTGTTGAATTTGCCTGTGTCATAGTTTTCCTTCGAGAGAAAAAGGGTGGCTTTATGTACATCAATAACTACCGAATGGAGAAAAAGGAAATGTCCTTAAAACAAAGGATGATACTAGAAGTTTCTCGTTCAGTAGAGGTTGCCTACAGTCTTTGTGATCTATTTGATCAATACGATATCGAAATGGAGATTCATGCAGACATCAATACGGATCCTTATTTTGCTTCAAATAAGGCATTGAAGGAAGCTATGGGTTACATTTTAGGTATGGGTTTTGCATTTAAGGCTAAGCCGGATGCTTTCGCTTCTTCTTCTTGTGCGGATAAAGTGGTATAAGAAAAGCTATTGTTAGTCAATAGCTTTTTTTGTTTCGTATAAATAAAGGCAGTATTGGCAGTCAATTCGTGTGCTTTGGTTATTTTAGCCACATCTTATAAAATTTAAATAACCATCTATGCGAATTAAGAGATTGCTTACTTTGGCAATTGTTTGTTTGGGGGCTAGCACGTCTTGGGCCCAATCAAGCCAAATTGAATTTGTGGAGTATGATCTAGATAATGGATTACATGTCATACTGCATGAAGATCATTCTACACCTATCGTAACTGTTTCTGTTATGTACCATGTAGGGTCTAAAAATGAGAATCCGGAGCGTACGGGTTTTGCCCACTTTTTTGAACACTTATTATTTGAAGGTTCGGAGAACATTGGTAGAGGCGAATTTTTCAAAATCATTGAAAATGCAGGAGGCTCTAATAATGCCAATACGTTTTACGACAGAACATATTATTATGAAACACTTCCATCTAACCACCTGGAGACAGGTCTTTGGTTAGAGTCTGAGCGTATGCTCCATGCACGAGTAGATATTGAGGGTGTTGAAACACAACGAGAGGTTGTAAAAGAAGAACGCCGATTGAGAGTAGATAACCAGCCTTATGGATCTTTATTGGAAGAGACGATGAAGCGTGTATTCAAAGAGCATCCATACCAATGGTCTGTTAGTGGCTCTATGGACCATTTAGATGCTGCAGAGGAAGCGGATTATAAAACATTTTATAAAGATTTTTATGTTCCTGAAAATGCTGTGCTTTCTATTGCAGGGGACTTAGATGTGGAAGAGACTAAGCAATTAATTGATAAGTATTTCTCTACCATTCCAGCTGGGGGTAAAGCCATTTATAGACCAGATATTACGGAACCAGCTATGAAAGGTGAAACGCGTGATACAGTTTATGACAATATTCAATTACCAGCTGTCATCCAAGCGTACAGAATTCCAGAACAAGGAACTCCAGATTCATATGCTGTAGAAATGCTTACACGAGCACTTTCTGTTGGAAACAGTTCTAGATTGTCCGTTCGAGCGGTAGATCAAGAGCAAAAGGCCGTTTTTGCTGGTGCATTTCCTTTAGCTCTTGAAGATGAAGGTGTATTGATCAACTATGGTATCTGCAATATGGGCATTGATCCAATGGATTTGGAGAAGCTATACGATGAAGAAGTGGCTAAAGTAAAAAATGAATTGATTTCTGAACGTGAATTCCAGAAGCTTCAAAATCAAATAGAGAATGAAATTTTGTCTTCTAATGCTTCCACTGCAGGAATTGCAGAAAGTTTAGCGAATTATCACATGTATTTTGGCAATACTGATTTGATTAATACAGAGATTGAAAAATATCGTGCTGTAACTAGAGAAGATATTCAAAGAGTAGCAAAGAAGTATTTGGATTTCAATAATCGTGTGATTCTTTATTACCTGCCAAAAGGCAATAGACCATAAAAGATAATAGACTATGTTAAAAAATAAATTTACATGGGCATTAGGTTTAGCCTTTTGTCTAAGTTTTAATCTACAAGCACAGGAGGATTTTAGAAAACAAGCTCCTAAACCTGGTCCTGCACCAACTATTGAGATTGGTGATTCAGAGACATTCAAGTTAGATAATGGATTGACAGTTATTCTTGTAGAGAATGACAAGCTTCCAAGAGTTTCTTTTCAGTTAACAGTAGATGTACCTGATTTCAGCGAAGGCGATAAAGCAGGTTACAGCAGTATTGCTGGAGATTTGATGGGAAGAGGTACCAAGAGTAGAACAAAAGCTCAGATTGATGAATCTGTTGATTTCATTGGTGCAAACTTTGGTACAAGCAGTGCGGGTATGTTTGGTTCTTGTTTAACTAAGAATGCAGATGCTTTATTAGAAATTATGTCTGATGTTCTTATGAATCCAACTTTCCCAGAGGAAGAATTTGAAAAGATTAAGAAGACTACACTTTCTGGGATTGCGCAAACGCAAAACAGTCCTGATGCCATCATGAGCAATATCCGTAGAAAGATTGTTTATGGTGATGGACATCCATTTGCAGATATTGAAACAGAAGCTACAATCAATAATATTTCAGTTAGTGATTGTAAAGATTATTATACAACTTATTTCAAGCCTAATATCAGCTATCTAGTTATAGTAGGTGACATGGGATTGAAAGCGGCTAAGCAAGCCGCTAATAAGTATTTTGGTGCATGGAAGTCAGGTGCTGTGCCTGCAGTAAAACCAGTGAAAGTACCTCAGCCAGAGGGTGTTCAGGTGGTTTTTGTTGACCAGCCAGGAGCTGTACAATCGACTGTTGCTGTATGTTATCCAGTAGCTTATAATTTGAATTCATCTGATTATATCACAGGCTCATTGATGAGTACTTTTTTCGGCGGTTACTTTGGCAGTAGATTGAATCAAAACTTGAGAGAAGACAAAGCCTACACCTATGGTGCACGTGGTGGATTGAGAGCAAATGACTTGGTTGGAAATTTCGTGGCATCTGCTAGTGTGCGTAATGAAGTATCTGACAGTTCAGTAACAGAGATGTTATTTGAAATGAATCGAATGATCAATGAACCACTAACTTCCAAAGAGTTGAGTGTGGTTAAAAACTATCGTACAGGTAATTTTGCCATTGGTTTAGAGAATCCAAGAACAGTAGCCACCTTTGCATTAAATGTAATTCGAAATGACTTAGACGAGGACTTCTATTCCAATTATTTGAAGGAGTTGAATGGTATCAGCATTGCTGATATGTCCGCGGCATCTAAAAAATACTTAAATCCTAACGATTGTTATGTGATTGTTGTAGGAAATAAGAGTGAAGTTGCTAAGACTTTGACCAAATTTGACAGCGATGGGCAAGTAGACTTTTATGATGCATATGGTAATGAGATTAAGTCTATGGATATGCCTGTAAATGTAACTGCTCAAACAGTGGTCGAGGATTACATAGCAGCGATAGGTGGTCAAGACAAGTTAGATGCTGTTGATTATTTAGCTGTAAGTCGAGTAGCCAATTCTCCAATGGGAGAACTTGAAGTTTATGAATTGAGCTCGAAGCAAATGAACAAAGTAGAATCTTTTGCAATGGGTGGAAATGTGCTCAATAAGAAGGTAATCTATGGTGATCAAGGTTATGTGTTAGCACAGGGTCAAAAGGTTAATTTAAAACCTGATGAATTGGCCACTGAGAAAATGAATGCGACACCATTTGCTGAGCTATCCTTTTTTGATAATGAAATATACAGTTCAGTTCAGTTATCTGGGGTTGAACAAATCAATGAAGAAGAGGTATACCGTATTGACTTGGAAAGAGTCGATGGGATTAAGATGTCGGCTTTTTATGGCGTGAATACGGGATTAAAAGTAAGAACGGTAGTAAGTATACAAGGGCAATTAGTAACCACTGACTATGCTTCTTACAAGGACACTGATGGAATTTTATTCCCGGCCTCTATGACCGTGTCAGGTCCCTTCCCAATGCCTTTAGAATTAGTTGCAAAAACAATTGAAGTAAATCCAGCTAATACAGAAGCTTTATTTGAATAAGCTTTGGTACAAGAAGGTTATTGAATTAAATAGTGATAAGCAAAGTGCTTATCACTATTTTTTTAATTTAAATTCTCTTAAATTTGGAGCTTCAAGTAAAAAGCCAAAAATCACTGTTCATAATGAATGTAGTATCAATTTTAGCAGCGCATGTCAAGCAGGGAATTCAAGCACTTTATGATATTGAAGTGCAGGATAAACAGTTGAACATTGGCTTAACTCGTAAAGAGTTTGAGGGAGACTATACCTTAGTGACTTTTCCATTTGTAAAATTAGCAAAAAAGAGTCCAGAGCAATTAGGGAATGAATTAGGAGCTTATTTGGTAGAACAAGTGGACGCTATCCGTGATTATAATGTTATTAAAGGATTTTTGAATCTAAGTTTAGCCGATTCAATTTGGCTGGATTATTTAAATCAAAATTATAATAACAAATCATTTGGTCAAGCGGAATCCAACGGGCAGCGTGTATTGGTGGAGTTTTCTTCACCCAATACTAACAAGCCGCTTCATTTGGGTCATATCCGTAATATTTTACTTGGATGGGCTTCATCTAAAATTTTAAAAACAGCTGGTTACGATGTAGTCAATGTTCAAATCATCAATGATAGAGGTATTGCTATATGTAAGAGTATGTTGGCTTGGAAATTATTTGCTGAAGGCGCTACGCCAGCACTTTCGGGAATTAAAGGAGATCATTTTGTGGGTAAATGGTATGTTGAGTTTGAGCGCAAGTTCCAAGAAGAGTATAAGGCCTGGCAAGAGACTCCTACTGCAATAACTGCATATGATGCTAGGAAAAAAGTGGCTTTAACTGAAGCAGAATTTTTCAAATCCTTTAAGAATGACTACTTCAATGAGCACAGTGCTTTAGGCAAAGAAGCTAAAGCCATGCTTTTGGCCTGGGAGGCCAATGATCCAGCCGTTAGAGCCTTGTGGGAACAGATGAATGGATGGGTTTATGAGGGATTTAATCATACGTATGATCGATTAGGTGTTTCATTTGATCAATTATACTATGAATCTGATACCTATTTATTAGGTAAGGACAAGATTGAAAAGGGGCTTCAAGAGGAGATTTTTTATCAAAAGGATGATGGTTCTGTATGGATCGATTTAGAAGATGCTAAGTTAGATCACAAATTGGTGCTGCGTTCGGATGGTACTTCTGTTTATATGACTCAGGATATAGGTACTGCCATTTTAAGATATGAGGATTTTAAGATGGACCGCATGGTTTATACCGTTGCCGATGAGCAAAACTATCACTTTAAAGTTTTGTTTGAAATCTTGAAACGAATGAATGAACCTTTTGCCAAAGGTTTATATCATTTATCATACGGTATGGTTGAGCTGCCAGAAGGTAGAATGAAATCTAGAGAGGGGACAGTAGTTGATGCAGATGACTTGATGGCAACAGTGATTCAAGAAGCAAGAGAAAATATTAAGGATAGGGGTGAATTATTGGAAT
>CAJXMP010000097.1 GCA_913056515.1 uncultured Lewinella sp. | reverse complement strand
ACGCTTTATGGAATTATTCAAATCATACTCTGTTCTACAAACTAAAATATCAGGCTGTAAACCTGCTTTTTGTAATTCTTTTACAGAGTGCTGAGTTGGTTTTGTCTTTAGCTCTTTTGCAGCATTAAGGTATGGTATAAGTGTGAGGTGAACGACTAGGCAATTGTCTGTGCCTAATTCCCAGCGCATCTGACGAACGGCTTCTAAATACGGTAGAGATTCAATATCACCCACTGTTCCTCCAATCTCTGTAATGACTACATCATAGGAACCCGTTTGACCTAGAATCATCATTCTTCGCTTGATCTCATTGGTGATATGCGGAATGACCTGTACCGTTTTACCTAAATATTCTCCAGTTCTTTCTTTGTTGATTACAGTTTGATAAATACGCCCTGTGGTTACATTATTCGATTGAGAAGTAGGCGTATTCAAGAAACGCTCATAGTGCCCCAAATCCAAATCTGTCTCTGCCCCATCTTCTGTAACATAACACTCGCCATGCTCATAGGGATTCAAAGTACCAGGATCAACATTAATGTACGGGTCGAACTTTTGAATGGTAACGCTTAATCCTCTGGATTGAAGCAGTTTAGCCAAGGAAGCTGAAACAATACCTTTTCCAAGTGAAGAAGTCACTCCGCCCGTAACGAATACATATTTGGTCATACTAACTGTAGAATTTATACCATATTTTTAAAATGCGAAAATACCGCTACGGGATTCAAAGGTACATAGTTTTTAAAAAAAACAACTGCACAAAGGAATAAAAAGTTATCCCCATTCTATTTCCCAGAATTATTTTGTTCATAAGGCTAATCAAGCTGTTCATTTAAAGACTTGATTAGGCTAATATGTCTCAAACAATAATTCGTGTTAAAGGATTCCTAGATTATTTAAATTCAACTGGATTTCTAAATAGAAAAGTTGATTTTATTTAATTATTAGTTGAGATAAGACTTGATTTCATTACTTTTAAATAGGTCCATTCTAAGACTGGACCTTTCACAACCCCTCGTTGAATTAACAATTACTTAACCTAGGATAAATCTAAGCAGTGCTTAATCTTTGTTTTCTTTGAGTTCTTAAATTTTTATAAATGGAAATGAGCACCTTTGTCATGTGGGTAGGTTTCATGTTGGCTTCATTCTCTGTAGTGGGGAACGACGTTATACAAACCTTGGGAACCTTCTTAACATCAAATGAGAAAAAACTCAAGTGGTATGTACTATATGCATTTGCTGCAACTATCATGGTAGCTGCCTTAGTCAATGGTTATATGCAATCAGACATTCATTACGGCCGACTAGACAAATACCTTCCTGAGCTAACGGTAGACTTATATAAATGGTACTATTTGATTCCTCCATTTGTGCTTTTATTCATTACGAGAATAGGAATACCGGTAAGTACTACTTTCATGATACTTACGCTCTTTTCATTAAATAAGGTACCGAATGACATAGGATCCCTGATAGCCTCTATTTTTGATTCGAGCACCAAAATGGGAGGCATGATCAATAAGTCTCTACTTGGCTATTTAGTTGCATTTGCATCTGCAATTGCTATTTATTTGGCCATCTCAAAATTGACTGAAAAAAAATTCAAGGAAAACCCTATAAAAGCTGAAAATTATAAGTTCTGGGCAGTTGCACAGTGGCTTACAACTGGATTTTTATGGTTCCAATGGTTAACCCAAGACTTAGCCAATATCTACGTTTATCTTCAAGGTGGTCAAAATATGAGCCCACTACAATTCCTGTTTTCACTTATCATATTACTAGGATTATTAGCCCTTATATTTTACAGAAGAGGTGGTAATGTGCAAGAAGTAGTTAGAAGGAAATACAATACAGCTGATATCCGTTCCGCAACCTTTATTGATCTAATTTACGCCATCATCCTTTATGTATTTAAATACGATAGCCTTTTTGGCATGGAGTATCAATTCCCTTGGACAGGAAACTTACCCATGTCTACTACTTGGGTTTTCATAGGTTTATTAGCAGGTAGGGAAATTGGAATTAGACTTATAGCGGATAAGGGCTTGAAAAAGGAGACTTTAAGGGAAGTGTTATCTGATCTAGGAAAGGTTTCACTTGGTCTGATAGTAAGTGTGGTGTTAGTTATCATCATTAAGTTGTTATCAACTTAAGCACTTAAGCCATTTTGCTAGTAAAAGCCAAGCAGATTACTTTCTGCTTGGCTTTTTTGCTTTATTCGCAACTATGTAGCACATTTGATGTTTAAATGGAAAAAACATGAAGCACATCCTATTCTCCATAATAGTTTTGTTTTGCATAACTACCTCATTATCAGCACAATACAACCTTTCGCTTAAAGTTTGGGACGAAGAAAACAATGCACCTATCCCCTATGCAACTATAGGCGTATTGAAATCAAATAACACTTTAATTCAAGGAGGCCTTTCTGATGAAAATGGCGATGTGACTTTAAATATTGAAAACAGTGGTTCTTACGACCTAAGGATTAGCTACTTAGGTTTTGAAGAAAAACTTATTGAAAATATATCCATCAAAGGAGACCAAGACCTTGGAAAAGTTTCTATGCAAGCCAATGCACAGGCTCTAGAGGAATTCAAGGTTACTGGAAAAAGATCCTACGTTCAGTATGGACTAGAAAAAAAAGTATTTAACGTTGAAGATAACTTAGCCTCTACTACAGGAGATGCAACAGAGTTATTACGAAACATTCCTTCCGTCACAGTAGATCAGGAAGGCAACATATCACTTAGAGGAAGCCAAAACATAAGAATACTTATCAATGGACAAGAATCTGGACTCGCAGGATTAGACCGAAGAGCAGTTCTATCGCAGATTGATGCTTCATCTATAAAGAACATTGAGGTTATTACTAACCCTTCTGCAAAATATGATCCAGAAGGTAGTGGTGGTATCATAAATATTACTACTAAGAAAATGAATAAAAAAGGGTTTAATCTAATAACCAGCCTTAATGGAGGAACTGGTCCTAGATTGAATGGGAGCATTACCTCTAATCTAAAAGTCGGTAAATGGAATTTAACAGCAGGTTATTCAGGTCGATACAATGAATCTTTCCGCAGAGGGATTACAGATAGAACGACCTATCTACCAAGTATTGATAGTCTTTATAGACAATACTATGATTTCCTAGGCACTCCCCTAGATAAAAACCATAATGCAAACGCAGGAATTGAGTATATCATTAATTCCAATACCTCCATTTCATTAAACGGGAATATTGGAATCTCAGATGAAGATGATCCAGCTGCAAGAATTTCCGATTTCTACGATAATCTGGGTAACCAAAGTCATTATTCTTGGAGAAGAGAAAATGAGGCTGAGCTTGGTTCTACCAAGGAAATAAATGCAAACTATAATCAGATCTTCGACAACCTAGACCAAAGTCTAGATATTTCTGTTCGTTATAGCCAAAGAAATGACGAAGAATCCAGTTTAGTTACAGATTCTTTCTTCTACATGGATGAATCCCTATGGTATTCAACAATCCAATCAAATGGATCCATTGGTGAACGAAATACTTTTGTTAGCCAGTTGGATTTTGTTTATCCATTCAATAAACAAACCAAGTTGGAAACAGGAGGTAGATTCAATCGAAGAGTTTTTGATAATGATTATACCCTAAATAACGTAGACCCAGTTACGCTACAAGAAACGGTCAATGAATTGTTCAGTAATCATTTTATCTATACAGAAAATATCAGTGCAGCTTACGGTATATTCAGTCACAAATTCAATGCACTATCTACTCAAGTTGGACTGCGTTATGAATACACGAGTACCTTAGCTGACTTAGTTGAAATCGAACAAGTACCTAATGATTACCACATGTTATTCCCATCTGCCGCAGTATCCTATGAATGGAATGAAACCCAGTCTATTCAAGCATCCTACAGTAGAAGGATAAATAGACCACGAACTTGGTCACTTAATCCATTCACGGATTACTCCGATCCTTTGAATATTAGGAGAGGTAACCCATACTTATTGCCTGAGACTATTAATTCGTATGAGGTCAATTATCAAGTGACTAGAGACAAGGGTTCTATTGCTGCTTCTGTATTCCACAGGGAAACCAATCAAATTATTACCCGAATTACAGAAATTCAAAATGATTCTGTAAGAATTTCGACTTCAACCAATTTGGCATCAGGTCAGAATTCAGGATTAGAACTTATTCTCAGCATTAGACCTACTAAATGGTGGAACATTAATACCAACTATTCGGTTTTTAGATCAAAGCTTGATGGTTCAAACGTTGATGCTAATCTGGCCAACGAAGGATATATGGGGTCGGGTAGATTTATGTCAATGATGAACTTCAAAAACGGATTCGGCATTCAAATCTCTGGGTTTTACAGGACTCCAATGGTGCGCATACAAGGTACAACAGCCGCCATTTATTCCTTTGACTGCTCGATTCAGCAAAAACTCTTTGACGGAAAAGGAACAGTCTCTTTGAGGCTATCGGATGTATTTGACACTCGACAATGGGCCTATTTTTCAGAACAACCCGGTTTATTTGAACTAAACGGGGTTTGGAAAAGACAAAGTCGAATATTGGTAGCTGGTTTTAGATATTCTTTACAGCAAGAAACTAGAAGAGCAAGAAATGAAAGAGGTAGGTCAGGCATGGGCGGCGATGAAATGGACTTTTAAAAAGCGTATATGGTAAAACTCATAGTAGATAGCGGAGGTACAAAAGCCGATTGGACATTAATTCAGCACAATCAAGTGCTGAAACAATTTAGCTCCAATGGACTTCAACCCTTCGTACAGAGTCAAATTGAAATACTACAGACCATAGATGCATTAGACTTATCTACTGAAGAAGTTAATTCCATTGAATCTATTTATTATTACGGATCTGGTTGTGGTGCTGTTGAACAACAACACTATATAGCCTCCTTACTTCAAACTAAATTCAAAGTAGCCAATATTATAGTTAAAGGCGATTTGTTAGGTGCGGCTATTGCTTGCTGCGGTAATGAATCAGGTTTAGTAGGTATTCTTGGTACAGGTTCAAACTCCTGTTTTTATGATGGGGATAAAATAGTTTTACAGGTACCTTCCTTAGGATTTATTCTTGGTGATGAAGGTTCTGGAGCTAATATTGGAAAAGAACTAATTAAAAGCTATTTTTATGGAACAATGCCACCTGATTTATCAGATTCTTTTAGAACAAATATATCGGGTGATAGAGAAGAAGTACTAAATCATATTTACAGAAAGCCAAAACCTAATGTTTACTTAGCATCTATAGCTAAGTTTGCTGCAGACCATAAGGAGCATACTTTCATACAAAACATGATTGCTACTAATTTCAACGCATTTATTGAAAACCAAATTGTACAATACCAACCCTCTCCAAATAATCCTGTTCATTTTGTTGGATCTATTGCCTTTATCTGGAAAGATTTACTTGCTACATGTTTAAAGAAATATGAACTTGAACTAGGCAAAATAATAACCAAACCTATTGAGGCATTGACCCAATATCATATGCATAATGAATAATCAATGAAAGAGTCAATCAAAAGAATTGCAGTTTTTACATCAGGAGGTGATGCGCCAGGCATGAATGCCGCTGTTCGCGCCGTCGTGCGGACTGCTTCTAACTACGATCTACACGTTTACGGAATTTTTAGAGGTTATCAAGGATTAATTGAAGGCGACTTAAAACGTTTAGAAAAAAGAGATGTAGGAAATATTATCCACAGAGGAGGCACCATTTTAAAGACTGCCCGATCTATGGACTTCATGACGCCAGAGGGAAGGAAGAAGGCCTTCGACAACTTGAAAGCCTATGATATAGATGCCTGTATTGCTATTGGTGGTAATGGTACACTTACTGGTGCCAATATTTTTACTGAAGAGTATGGCATACCTTTCGTGGGACTTCCTGGCACAATAGATAATGATTTAGCCGGCACAGATTTCTCAATTGGATTTGATACAGCTGTTAATACAGCCATTGAAGCAGTAGATAAAATTAGAGATACTGCCGCTTCTCATAACAGACTTTTCTTTATAGAAGTTATGGGAAGACACTCTGGTTATATTGCCCTATATACTGCCATTGGAAGTGGAGCTGGTTCTGTATTAATTCCTGAGGTCAATACATCCACTGATGCTTTGATTCAGCAACTCAAGCAAAGCCATATTCGTAAAAAGCAATTTAGCTTAGTTATTGTTGCGGAAGGCAATGAAAATGGAACTGCTCATGAAGTTGCTAAACGCGTGCAGGATGAACTTGGCGACCTATATGAAGCCAAAGTCACTACACTTGGACACTTGCAAAGAGGTGGATCTCCTAGTTCTGCTGACCGAGTATTATCCTCCAGATTGGGCCACTCAGCAGTAATGGCATTGATAGAAGGAAACCATAATGTCATGGTTGGGATTTCAAAAGGAAAAGTTTCCTTTACCCCTATATCTAAGGCCATACTCGGACAAAACAAGATCAATAAGGATCTCATAGAAATGGCACAGATATTAGCGATATAAAAGAAAAGAGGAGTTTTAACTCCTCTTTTCTTTTTGATCAAATAATAATAAAATCAAAGGAAGCAAGAAATGTGGGAATCGATATATCACTTCATACATCCCATCATGTAAACTCATTAATGGCATTTCAATATAGAAAGTACTGACTATGCGAGCAAAGGCAGTTAAGGCACCCCAGATAATACAGTATACAAGCGAAACTCTATATAAAACAGGCCTAGATTTAAAGAAGAGCAATACAACTGCAATTAAATCTAAAACACCGAACACCATCAAAAAGCTGGTAGTCATTTTTTCTGTAAAAAAAGGAAAGGTTTCCCACACCATTTGAGAAAAATTAAACGGTGTATTATAAAATCCTATAGCATATAGGCCATGTCCAATAAAAGTTAAAGCAACTAAAACCCGTATGATGTCAAAGATGGATACGCGATCAAAAGCTTTATCCCTATGCCAAAAATAGAATAAATAGACGCATCCAAACTGTGCACTGTACTCTATGAATTGTCCAATTCTAAAAAAATTACCTTTAAACAGGGCAATTGCAATGATGGTTAAGATCAATGCGTTTAGTAAAAACACCATTCGGAATCGCCTCCGATAATTCTCAGGTAAACAGGCCACTACTACACCCAAAGTCAATATTATCCCACATAAATGCTGATAATAAAACATCAAATCCCAACTTAGATAAACGGACCAATCTACATGAAAAAGTTCTAATAATGGAGCCAGCATATTTTCATCCCAAAACAACTCCGAATAGGGCGCGATAAAAAAAAGATGTTGATAAGCTCTTCCAAATAATACACTTATCGTTGCTAATTGAAGCCAAAAAAATAGGCCCTTTTTACTTAAATTGTTTATCAAACGGTCAAATACCATGGAGAAATCATTAGTTGCTTTTTACATCACATTTCCTAATAAAGATACGGCAGAAAATATTTGTAATTTATTAATTCGAGAAAAATTAATAGCATGTTCAAATACTGTAGATATCCAAGCAGCTTATTGGTGGCAAGAAACGATTCAACAAGAAGGCGAAATACTAGTTTTTGCAAAGAGTTGTGCTCATTTAATTGAAGCTATTACCCATCGAATCGAAGCACTTCATCCCTATGAAGTGCCCTGTATTATTCATTGGCCTATTCAAGCCAATCCTGCTTATACGAATTGGGTCATTTCAACTGTCCAATAAAAAGTTAATCTTTGACCCTCGACTGGCTTGTCTCCAATAGAAAGGCTTTTAAAAATTCATCTATATCGCCATTCAAGACTGCATCTGTCTTGGAGGTCTGGTAGTTCGTTCTATGATCTTTTACCCGCCTATCATCCAAAACATAAGAACGTATCTGAGAGCCCCATTCATTCTTCATCTTAGAATCTTCTACCACTCCTTTTGCTGCTCTTTGTTTCTCTAATTCTAATTGATACAACCTACTTTTCAGCTGCTTCATGGCCTTATCTCTATTCTTATGCTGAGATCTTTCTTCTTGACATTCTACCACAACTCCAGACGGAATATGGCGAACACGAACAGCAGATTCGGTTTTATTTACGTGCTGACCACCTGCACCACTTGCCCTAAAAGTATCCCAACTTAAATCTGCTGGATTAATATTGATCTCGATGCGTTCGTCCACCCTTGGGTGAACAAAAACAGAAGCAAATGAAGTCATGCGTTTTCCTTGAGCATTATAAGGACTAACTCTTACTAGCCTATGTACGCCATTCTCCCCTTTTAATAATCCAAAAGCAAAGTCTCCTGTAATTTCTAATTCAACCTTCTTAATACCGGCTACATCCCCAGGCAAATGATTAACCTCGGACACTTTAAAGCCTTTTTTCTCCCCCCACATCAAATACATGCGATACAGCATATCTGCCCAGTCACAGGCCTCTGTACCACCCGCACCAGCATTAATCTCTAGAAAAGCCCCAAGCTCATCTTCTTCTTTGTCTAAAGTTGCTTTAAATTCTACCTCATCAATGATGCGCATGGCCTCTTGATACCTCTCCTCTATTTCCTCCTCCTCTGCTTCTCCTTCTTTTGCAAATTCTAATAATACCTCAATGTCATCCACTACATCACCTATAGAATCATAAAGTTCTACCCAATTCTTATGACTCTTGATGGTCTTTAATATGGATTCGGCTTGATCAGGTTTATCCCAGAAATTAGGATCTAATGTGAATTGTTCTTTTTCTTCTATTTGAATTAATCTGGCATCAATGTCAAAGATACCTCCTTATGATGCCCAAACGGGTTTGCAGTTCTTTAAACTGGTCAGTTGTCATATGTTGATTTTTTTAGCCTCGCAAAGTAAGACATATTTATCCAAAATAAAAAAAGCCCCGAACCAGTCTCATGTTCAGGGCTTAGATATCTTTAAACCGATCTAATTTTCAAATTTATAGGTAATGGAACCACACTCTTCTGCTTTAGAGGAAGGGCTAAACTTCCATCTTTTGGCATTACTAATGGCAATATTCTTCAAAGTAGAGTTTTGAGTGGTTGAACCAGCACTCGTAAATCTGACGGAAGAAGGTATTACATTACCATTACTATCCACACATAAATTAATCACCACTGTTCCCGTGTTTGAAGTATTATTAGCTATATCAGGTCTCGAACCAATACCTCTATCACCTAATCCCCCTCCTACTTGTCCATTTCCTTTTGCAGCACCTTCAAGATTTTTTGAATCAGGATCTCCCAAATCATCTCCTTGGTTTCCTGCTGTGTTGGTATTACCCTTTCCTGTTCCTTTACCAATATTCTTGAATCGGTCAGCAGCCTCTTTTCTTTTTCGTGCTTCCTCTGCTTCCCGTTCTTTTCGCTCTTTTTCTTGTTGTGCTTTTATAGCGTCTTGCTTTTCTTTTTCCTTGCGTTTCCGTTCCAATTCTAAAGCTTCTTCATCAATGGTCTCAACCACTTCTGTTGGTTCGGTCACCTCCTCTACAATCTCTTCAACCGGTTCTTCCACAGGCTCCTCGACAATCTCTTCAACCTCTTCTTCCACCGGTTCTGGTTCG
>CAJXMP010000096.1 GCA_913056515.1 uncultured Lewinella sp. | reverse complement strand
TAAAAAACCATGTCACAGTTGATAATTTTTCTCCCCAACACAAATAATATTGTGGGGGCGGAACATAACAAACTCGTATTGGAAAAGTCAAACCTTACAGTTGCTATATTGTTCTACCTTTCGCAGTAAAAATAAATATGAGGGTTCATTTTTAGTCGGAGCTGTTCAGTAAAGAGAAGCGCCCGACTCTCACAGTAGCATTGTTTTTTCAAACGAAAATTGGAATCAACAAATGACTGGTGCGATTCCTTCATGGAGTCCTCATTTTAACTTCATTCGGCGTTTTTTTCGAAATTTTTTCTTGATCTCAAAATCTCCTTTTGATTTCAGAATTTAATACCATAATAGGAAAGGAAATTAAAGAACAACCAGCACCTTTTATTTATGAGCGTATTGGCGAAAAGTTTAATCATTATTTTATTGACGAATTCCAAGACACATCAGAACTTCAATGGGCAAACTTAACCCCTTTGATGATTAATACACTTGCTTCAGAAAACGGGAGCATTTTGTTGGTAGGCGATGCAAAACAGTCAATTTATCGCTGGCGTGGAGGCAACCCCGAACAGTTTATCAACCTAAAAAACAATATCCACGATTTACCAGTTAAGGCTAGTGTTTCAGATTTACCAGTAAATTATAGAAGTACAAAGAAAGTTGTAAAATTTAATAATGATTTCTTTTCTTATTGCTCTAAAGTCATTTTTTCGGACATTTCCCATGGTAAACTTTATAAGGAGGCGACTCAAGATTTTCATAAAAAGAAAAAAGGCTATGTTCATCTTTCTTTTTTGGATTTTGAAAAAGGTGCAGATAAAAATTTACTTTACGCTGATGAAGTTTATAAAACAATTAAAAAACACAAGGCTTCAAGTCCCCTAGCGTCTTATAAAGATATTTGTGTATTGGTACGAAAACGAAAAGAAGGAGTGGCTGTTGCTAATCATTTAATTTCGAAAGGGCTTGATATTATTTCAAATGAAACATTATTAATTACCGAATCTAAAGAAGTTCAGCTGATAATTAATGTCTTTTCATATCTTCAGGATACTACTAATTCTGTTGCCAAATTGAATGTTTTGAATTATTTAATTGATAAATATAAAATTGAAGACGGACATCAATTTAGATTGAATTTTTTATCGTTAAATTCTTTTTCATTTTTTGCAGAACTAACTCAGTTAGACATTAATTTTGACCATCGTGCTGCTATTCAATTCTCTGTGTATGAGCTTTCAGAATATATTGTAACAACATTTCATTTAGTTAAGGATACGAACGCACATGTTCAGTTTTTCTTGGATATAGTTTTTGAATTTTCTCAGAAACAGTCCTCCAATATATCACAGTTTCTGGTGTATTTTGAGCAAAAGAAAAGTTCTCTTAGTATAGTTTCTCCAAAAGGGATGGACGCGGTACAAATTATGACTGTACATAAATCTAAGGGTCTTGAATTTCCAGTTGTTATTTTTCCTTTTGCAGAGCTTGATATTTATAAAGAAATTGAGCCAAAAGAATGGATGCCTACTGCTCACTTACATGAAGATTTTCCGTTTTTTCTAATGAATTATAATAAAGATTTTGAGCAGTTTGGACCCGAGGGCAAAGCCAAGTATGATGCGCATCAATCTATACTGGAATTGGACAATATTAACCTGCTTTATGTTGCGCTAACTCGAGCCGCAGAACAACTTTACATTATTGGCAACGCTGCTGGAGCTTCAAAATCCTCAGAAGATTTAAAAACATACTCTGATCTTCTTATTGGATTTCTTAAGTCTGAAGGCAAATGGGAGTCTGGTGCTTATCACTACACTTTTGGGTCACTCGAAAGAATTGCGCCAGAAGGCGCTCCAAAATTTCCAATGAAACTTCAAAATAAATTTGTTTCGACACCCAAAAATCAATTGAATGTTTCTGTGGCGACAAAAGCCAATTATTTTTGGGACAGTGCTCAGAAAGACGCTATAGAGAAAGGTAATTTAATACACCTTTTATTGTCAAAAGTATATCTTTCATCAGATATTCAGATTACAATTAATAACTTCTTGGAAGAAGGGCTCATTGCAAAAGATCAAAGTACAGCGCTTTGTAAAATTTTAGAATCTATTGTTTTTCACCCCCAACTCCAATATTATTTTAGCCCAGAAGTTGAAGTTTATAATGAGCGTGAAATAATGACCACTACAGGTCAAATTATCATTCCAGACCGACTGGTGATTACCCCAAATGATGGCGCAATCATTATTGATTACAAAACAGGAGTCTTCCGTGAACAGCATCAGCAACAATTGGAAAATTATGCTTCCGTTGTACATCAAATGGGCTACAAAGTAGACAAAAAAATACTGGTCTATATTCATCCAGAGCTCACCATAAAAACATACACATAAAACTATTTTTTCATGTATACTTCTATAAAACAACATTTAGAGCAAGAACTTGATGCCATAAAAGCACAGGGTTTGTACAAAGAGGAGCGTATAATTGTATCGGCACAAGGAGCAGAAATCACCCTTGACAATGGCCAGACAGTTTTAAATTTTTGTGCCAACAATTATCTAGGCCTTTCCTCACACCCTCAAGTGATTGAAGCAAGTATAGAAGCGATCAAAACGCATGGCTTTGGTATGTCTTCTGTTCGTTTTATCTGTGGTACGCAGGATATCCATAAAGAATTAGAAGAAAAGATTGCTGCTTTTGTAGGTCAAGAAGATGCTATACTATATGCAGCTGCTTTTGATGCTAATGGCGGATTATTTGAACCGCTTTTGGGTAAAGAAGATGCGATTATCTCCGATGCATTGAATCATGCCTCCATCATCGATGGTATTCGACTGTGCAAAGCACAGCGTTTCCGTTATGCAACCAATGATATGGCAGACTTGGAAGCTAAACTTCAAGAAGCTTCTGGTGCTAGACGAATCATGATTGCTACCGATGGCGTGTTCTCTATGGACGGGACCATCGCTCAATTGGATAAGATTTGTGATCTAGCAGATAAATATGGTGCTATGGTCATGGTGGATGAGTGCCATGCAACTGGCTTTATGGGCAAACGTGGTCGAGGCGCTATAGAGTACCGCAATGTAATGGACCGTGTAGATATCGTTACCGGTACCTTTGGTAAAGCACTTGGTGGTGCTTCCGGTGGTTTTACGGCAGCAAAAAAAGAAATCGTAGACATTTTACGTCAACGCTCTAGACCATATTTATTCTCCAATACCCTGGCACCTTCTATTGTAGGGGCATCAATCAAGGTATTGGATCTATTAAATGAAAGTACAGCGCTTAGAGATAAGCTGGAAGATAATACCAAGTTCTTCCGTGCAGAAATGGAAAAAGCAGGTTTTGACATCATTCCTGGAGAGCACCCTATTGTGCCTATCATGTTGTATGATGCTAAACTATCCCAAGACTTTGCCAATGCCCTACTGAAAGAAGGTATTTATGTGATTGGCTTCTTCTACCCTGTCGTACCTAAAGGAAAAGCACGTATTCGCGTGCAGCTATCCGCAGGACATGACCGAGAACATTTAGAAAAAGCCATTGCTGCCTTTACCAAGGTAGGTAAAGACCTTGGCGTGATATAAAAAAAGCCCCGATTTGTATCGGGGCTTTTTTTATGATTAATCTTCAATAATCAATCGCCATCTTTCTTCTACACAACCTTGCTTATGTATAGTCATAATATACAGACCTGGTGGTAGATTTAAATCGAAATATACCTCCGCTTGGTTAGAAACAGTTCGTTCTTCCAGCACAACTCCTGTAGCATCATATAAAGTACAAATGGCTTTATCCAATCGATCACTAAAAATTAAGTGGAATGAACCAGTGCTAGGATTCGGAGAGATAGAGGTCAACAATTGCATGTCGACTGGACCAATCAAGGTTGGGATAAAGCTGAAACATGAAGAAGTATCTACACAAGTACCATTGCTTATTTCAAGGGCATAAGTACCACTAGTGCTAGGAACAAAGTGCATGAGCGTATCTCCAGAAAGAGCAGCACCAGCATCACAATCTAACCATTGATACATTACACCCTCTGCCTGAGCAATCAAGGTATCCTGCATTTGTACAACTGCTGTATCTAAGTGAATGACATCCACATTAGAGAGAATCAAACTATCTCCAGCAAATCCAATGGCCTCCAGTGTGCTTATATGGCTTAAAGATTGGTTGATATTGACCTCCATAGACCCATCTGGAAAGGTGAAAGATGCTCCAGCACAAATAGTGTCATTCTGGACTACTAATTCCATAGCATTATTATAAAATCCCAATAACTCTAATCCTACCGTATGCCCGTCGTATGCAACAGAAGATAAGTAGTATGGATCGGAGCTGATATACTGCATACTATCTGCAGCAGTAATTAGGAATACTGGGTAACTCCCTTCGAATGGACTTTGCTTCAACATCAATCCAGTTCCCAAATCCTCCATGGCATAATCAAATTGACCCATTTGATAGGCGAATTGATATTCCAAATCCCCTACCTCAGCTGCTGGAGGTGTAAATGCTGCATCCATGGTAAAGCTATTGAGTTCAAGATCTAAGATCTTCGTTTTAACCGCTTCAATATTAGCAGCTAGCACATAATAATATCTGAAGCTCATACACTTCCCAAAGTCTAATTGTCCAGCACTGGGAAAGCGAATCATTTCAAATACATTATAATCTCTAGGATTACTAGGGTTAGCTCCTGCTGATCCATATCGGAATACATTATTATTACTCACTGTAGTCGTAGGGTGAACCATAAACAGCACGGGCGAATTCCCGTCAAGTGCATCTGACCAACCCATCCAGCCCCCAGTAGTTGCCGTTTGGACTACTGGACCTTGTCCATACACGGCATCTGCTAAATTATATGTATGGTCGGGAGTAGAAATAAAAAAGTGATCTAAGTTTGAATTGCGAACGCCACCCCAAGGAACATTTATGAAATTCATATTATCCGTCCCAAAGTTATAGATCATCTGATCTACCTCTATTACCCCATGTCCAATATGTTTATACTTAGAATAATACAAGAGTCCAGATTGGTGATCTACGTTTAATAAATCTTCCGTATGGGCTTGTTGACCCCAGTTTATGATAGAAAAAGACCGATCATCGGCATTATAATAGGATCCAACTATCGGAGAGAAAAAAGGTTCTTGCTGATTAGGTGTTTTGAGGTACACCCCGGATTGATGTATAAAATAAGAGGAATCTGGTGGATTGTTTAATGAACCATCAACACTGACCATCTGCCATACTTCATCGACCCAAGGTGCATAGGAAGTTCCACCTCCATAAGAGTCTTGAACCCATTGCGTTGGACGATATTGCGGTGGTACAGATTCCCCAAATGCCCCAATTAAAGAATAAATCTGACCTCCTTTACCTATGCGTAAAGCGTAAGAAGCGGTAGAATCTGTATCATCGGTGTAGATCATGGCCCGATGAAACACTGTCTCTTCTGTAAAACTATCAATCGCCCAATAGGAATTAGAAGGTAAATATGCATCTACCATTTCAAAGCCCGTAGTATCCTGTATAGCTAATCCAGATTCAAAAAAATACTGGTTCAACAGACTATCCTTATACTGTCCATATAAGTTTAAACCAGCCATCATAATCAGTATTGCAATTCCTTTTTTCATCTCAAGTAGATTGTACGCTTAATTAGAGCTTTGCATGATATATTTCAAGGTCCCCCCTTGTATCAAATCCAAATGATTCAAGGTCCAATCCTCCACCTCTTCCCCATTCCAAAAGACTTGATCCACTAGCACAGCCGTTTCACTTTGCCCTTCCGTTTGAATCTCCAGCGTTTGTCCATTTTCTAAATGAATAGTAGCTGAAACTACCCCAGGACTACCTATGGCATAATCGGTGGAACCCGGACATACCGGATAAAAGCCTAGGCTGCTAAACAAATACCAGGCACTCATCTGCCCGGCATCATCGTTGCCACATAGCCCATCTACACCAGGGCCATACATAGTATTTAAAATCATCCGCACCCGCTCTTGTGTCTTCTCCGGCGCACCCGTCCAATTATACAAGTACGGAATATGATGCCCAGGCTCATTGCCTTGCACATAATTCCCAATAATTCCATCTCGAGTGATATCCTCAGTTTGTTCGATATACTTATCCGCTATTTCCATGGTAAATAATGAATCTAGCATCAGTGTCATCCGTTCTTTTCCACCCATCATCGCGATCATAGTATCGACCTCATGCGGCACATAAAGCCCATAGTTCCATGCATTCCCTTCAATGAATCCTTGCCCATGCGTATCCATAGGATCAAAATCTGCCCGAAAGGCTCCAGAAGATAACTTAGGTCGCATAAAACCAATACTCGCATCATAAACCGCCGCATAGGACTTGGCTCTATCCATAAATACAGCAGCTAGGGAATCTTGCCCCAATTGACTGGCCAATTGTGCAATACACCAATCGTTATAGGCATATTCCAAAGTCTTTGAAACCGAGGAGTGCGATAAATCATCGGGCACATAGCCATAGTCGATATAGTCCCCTATACCTTCAAAATAGCGCACATTGGCTGTTTCTACCGACGCTGCTAATGCTTGTTCTAGATCAAAGTCTCCTACCTCCTTCGCAGCCGCATCTGCAATAACGGAGGTAGCGTGATAACCAATCATACACCAGTTCTCATTCGCATAATGCGACCAAATAGGTAACATACCATGTACACTTTGCTCCTGATGGGCGAGCATAGACTTGATCATATCGTTATTGCGTGCTGGTTGAACTAGGTTTAAAAAGGGATGTAAGGCCCTGTAGGTATCCCACAAGGAAAAGATGGTATAATGTTCAAAGCCCTCTGACTGATGGATGTTTTGATCTAAGCCCCGATATTGTCCATCTACATCTTCATAGAGCACTGGTGCTAGACAAGTGTGATACATGGCTGTGTAAAAGGTCTCTAGGTCTTCTGCCTCAATGGGCTCTACTTCAATCTTAGCTAACTCCTGATTCCACTTGGCTTTGGTAGATTCATGTACTGCATCAAAGTCCCAATGCGGTACCTCAGCTTCCATATTCTTTAAGGCTCCAGCTGTGCTGACATTCGATAAAGCCATTTTGACTAGTAGCTCCTCGCCTGCCTCCACATCAAAATTGAAGTATGCTCGAATATCCTTTCCCGCCATTTCTGGAAAATTTTCAAATTCCTCGAAACGTCTATAAAAGCCATTATAGGTCAGCTCATCATATTTTTGATGTCCATAGCTGGTAAAGGGTTTAGAGAATTGCATAGCAAAAAAGACCTTCTTGGTTCTTGCCCAACCTTTAGTCTGTCGATAACCCGTGATGAGGGAATCATTTTCTACCCGTAAAAAAGTCCAAACGTTCTTATTATCGTGGTGATAGACATTATACACTAAGTCCAGCAGGATATGTGCTTCTTCTGTTCTGGGAAAGGTATATCGATGCATCCCTACTCGCTCAGAGGCCGTCAGGGCAGCCTGTATATCATAAGACTCTAAATCCACCCCATAATAACCTGGACTGGCTTCTTCGGTATCATGGCTGAAGGTAGAATAAAAGCCCTTCGCTCCATTGGATTGCTCCAGGGGTTCTAATACCAAAGGACCTGTTGTAGGCATCACTAATAAGTCTCCAAGATCCGAATGCCCGGTCCCGCTAAAATTGGTATGAGCAAAACCCAGTATGGTGGTATCACTGTATTGATAGCCCGCACAGTATTCATAGGTATGCTTATTGTAGGATCCATCTTCTTGGAACATCACTTCGAAGTTGGTCTGTGGGCTGAGTTGGACCATACCAAAGGGTGCAGTAGCCCCTGGGAAGACATGCCCCATTTTGGAAGTGCCAATCATAGGGTTGACATAAGTCGTATAGTCACTTAAAGTATTACTTGAAGTATTATCGCCTATTGGCTTAGTGCAAGCCAGCTGCAGAAACAGTAGTAAAATAAGGCATAGTAGTCTGGGCATCGTTTAAAATGGTTTTTGATGTATGCAAAAAAGTATGGTTTTCTACCACACTAAAATACTGACAACCAATCACTTAAAGTAAAAACTAAAGTAAGTAGCTTGGAGCCAATAACTGCCAAGCTTTGCGGCTTTCCCATCGAGTACCATTAGACGGAGATGCTACTTTTTAGTTGGTATCAGCTATATGAAAATAAAAAAGTCTGGTGGGATTACTTATCCGCACCAGACTTTTCTTATTCGAGTGGATGATTTATCCTAAGGCTGTGCCCCTTCTACTCTAGAGTCACCTAAAGGCAAAACTTTGTAGGTTCCAGCACCCAGCACTTCATTGATGGTTTGGAAATAGCGATCCGCTACTTCTTTTGCACCCGCTTCATTATAGTGCACATCATCAAAGAAAAAGTCATCTGTGAAATCGGTAAACATATCCACCACATGTATATTCGTGCCACCAGTAATCACGCTAGAACCCAATTCTGCAATCTTAGCATTGAATTGCTGAATGGTATCATCTAATTCATTCGTCATAAAAGTAGAATGTCCTGGAGCAATTTGCTCAACGAATACCTTGATATTGGGATTCAATTGATGAATACGACCGATGATTATCTCAATATTCTCAATAACTGAGTCTACATCATCGCCATTAAGCAGGTCATTTCCCCCTACACAAAGCAGAACAATGTCTGGTTCTTCGATAGAACTCAACACTTCCTGGATATTATCTTTTACCCCATCCGATTCGATACCACCAATGCCTTCATGATCTACATCAAAAGACTCTCCTACATACTGCTCATAGGTTCCTGGATCCGCTTGAGTACCTACAAAATCAATGGTCCAGCCTGCATCCAGCGTATTCTTCCAAAATTCATATCGGTAACTCTGATAGGCCTCTTCTGGCGTATCTGGATCTACTGGATCGGTATCCGGATCACAAGCAATTAGGGCAAATGCTGCCAATAACAACCAAGCGTTTTTCTTGAGATTAAGCATAGTTCAATAATTTCAAATTAAAAATCATTATTAAGATAAGGACATTTTCAGCAGGAACAAGGCCTGTACAAAGCAAATGTCGCCAAAAGTATAGTGGTTCACTGGACCTTCTACTCTACTTAAAACCTAAACCATTCACTTTCAATTCCCTAACGAATACACCCATAAAAAAGTATTTGTGTAAAAACTGGAAAAAATTAGTCCCAAAGTTGATCCTTGAATCCACAATTTTACTTTTTAGATTTCTACTTTTTTCCTATCTTGCTTGAGCTTACCAAATAAACGCGCAGCCAAAATTGTGCACACCAAATTACAAGGGGTCAAACCCCTATATATACCAATACATCAGAATATTAAATCGAAACGATGAATCGACTTTTAGTTGCGGTCCTATGCGTGAGTATATGGGCCTGCCAATCAGAATCAAGCACAAATAATCAATCGTCCAACCCTGCAATAGAACAGCAGATAGAAAGTATTCTATCGGGCATGAGTCTAGAAGAAAAAATCGGGCAGACTGCTTTAAGGAACGCAAGCGGCGTGGTTGATGGCCAATTAACAGAAGAGCTCAAAGCTTCTGTAGAATCAATTAAAGAGGAATTGGCTAGTGCTCAAGAACGCATTAGTGAGTTTGAAAAAGCACAAGCTGCTGAAGAAGCGGTTGCTACTTTCAATACTCGCATGGAGGAAATTGATTCTATCTACGATTTAGACGAAAGCGACGCAGCTTTCATCGCTGAAAAAATCAAAGGTTTAGATT
>CAJXMP010000095.1 GCA_913056515.1 uncultured Lewinella sp. | reverse complement strand
ATTGGGCTTTGCCCTTGGATTTGTGCTTTGCATGGGCTACTTTATAGTCAATCTGCTTTTTGAATGGGTATCCTGGCAACGAAGTTTAGTGGTGCTGGTCCCCATTGGATTGTACTTTTTCATTATTGGACTTGTATCACTTAGAATAGCTACGAAGCAAAAGCAAATTAAGCTCTGCCTATGGACACCTTTGGCTTTTTTTGTTTTACACTTCTCATATGGCCTTGGGAGCATCAAAGGCTTGCTAAAAAGTTACTAGTAATCAATGAATTAAAGTATTTTAGGCATTTGGTCGCAAAAAAGACTATATTGAGCATTATTTTACTTTTAGTGGTCAGAAATGACTGATCACAATCAACATTTTTTTATGAATATTTTCGTTGCAAAGTTGAACTACAATTCAACTGAAGACCAGGTGAGAACTCTTTTCGAAGGATACGGAGAGGTTTCATCTGTAAAAATCATTTTCGACAAGTTCGAGAACAGATCAAAAGGTTATGGTTTCGTTGAGATGCCTAACGATGATGAAGCTAATGAAGCTATTGCTGCCTTGAACGAAGCTGAATTTGATGGCCGCACTATTGTTGTAAAAGAGGCACAGCCAAGAGAAGATCGCAGAGGCGGAGGTGGTTACGGCAATAGAAGGAACAATTACAGAGATAGATATTAATCCATTCTATGTTGTTTCAGCTATTTTAAATAGCCATAAAAAAAAGGACTTGGAAAATTTTCCAAGTCCTTTTTCATTTACTCCATTAAGCCCTCTTCTTTAGCTTGTGTGACTGCATCCCGCAAATCCACATGAGAAGGTCCTTTTTTGCGCAGTCGCATATTCAAAAATTCTACGAATAAGGAGAACGCAATAGCAAAGTATAGATATCCTTTAGGAACAGCTGCCAGATGTGTCCCTCCTATGGATAAATGCCCTAAATGCCCTCCTTCTAGGATAAGCATAAACCCAATCAATATCAAAAAGGCTAAACCTAGCATTTGAATTGTGGGATTCTTATTTACAAATTGACCTACAGGGATGGCAAACGCCATCATTATTCCTACAGATACAACTACGGCAATAATCATCATAATCAAGGCACCTTGAAGTCCATTAGTCATACCCACCGCAGTCAGTATGGAATCAAAGGAGAATACAATATTAATTAAGGTTATTTGGACGATCACATTGACCAATGAATTTTTCCCTTTTTTGGAAGAAGGAGCATGTGGGTTCCCTTCTAATTTATGGTGAATCTCAGTGGTACTTTTATATAGCAAGAATAAACCTCCTATAATCAACAATACACTCTGGCCAGACAAATCAAAAGACAAGAAATCTGAATGATAGGAGAACCACGCGCTTGATTGCATGGAAACCAACCAACTTACCCCAAACAATAGTACAATACGAAGCACCATAGCCAAAGTCATACCAATGTTGGTAGCTTTTTTTTGTTCTGCATCCTTTAGCTTTGAAGCAGATATGGAAATGAAGATGATATTATCAATACCTAGAACAATTTCTAGGAAAGTCAGTGTCAATAAACTTACCCACATCTCTGGGCTGGAGAAATCTGGCATTTGACTTAAACTCATAATTTTTTACTACTGTTTGGTTAAATATTGTTCAAATATACATTTTAGCCCTTAGTATGCACCTATAGTGTCCTGTATACTTTGTAATTTTTATTAACTTCATCATTACAAAAAGCGTCTAATATGAGATTCATTTTTACCACATTATTCTTTTGTTTTACACTGCAACTTTCTGCACAAAACTTTCAAGTTTTTAATGAGCCTCCTAGCTCCAACTCGGTTAGATCTATGGCTGAGTGGGAAGAAACGGGCACTTTGGTAGTGACTTGGAGATCGTTTAAATCCATTTTAGCGCAAATCATAGCAGAAGCTAGCACGGAATGTAAGGTTTTAGTAGTCTGTAGTAATGAGTCAACAACTGTTTCTCAACTCGTAAATACATACGGAGTTACCTTAAACGACAATATTGAATTCCTTCAAACGCCGAACAATAGTCTTTGGGTTAGAGATTACGGTCCTAACACTATTTATCTGGACGATGATTCACTGGCTATTGTTGATTGGGTCTATAACCGAACGTCTAGACCTCAGGACAATGCAGTTCCAGTAGCTGTTGCAGAATATATGGACATCCCCGTATATAGAACAGAGGAAGAACCCTACCAAATGGTGCATACGGGAGGGAATTATCATACAGATGGAGCTGGTTTAGCCTTTTCATCTAGTTTGGTGATAGAAGAAAATGAACCAGGTAACCCATATGGAACTGAACCAGCCAATGAAGCTCAAATAGATGAGTTTATGTCTAGTTTTATGGGTATTGACCAATATGTCAAAATGGAGGCGCTACCCTATGATGTTATCAACCACATCGATATGCATTTTAGACCATTGGACGAAGAAACCATTCTCGTTGGTCAATATCCTACGGGCGTATCAGATGGCCCACAAATTGAAGCCAATGTTTTATATGTTTTAGACCAAACAACAACCCAATTTGGCACACCGTGGAATATCGTTCGAATTCCTATGCCACCAGAGAATGGGTATTATCCATATAATGGTGGAGATTATAGAACCTATACGAACTCTGTAATTGTCAATAATAAAATTCTACTACCCACATACGAATATCAATATGATACCACGGCTATTCAAATCTATGAGGAACATATGCCCGGCTATGAAGTTGTTGGTATCAACTGTAACCAAATTATCCCCTCTTTAGGTGCATTACATTGTATCACTAAAGAAGTGGGTGCGCATAATCCTTTGCGAATCGTACATGAAAAAGTTAAGGATCAGATTGACAATTCCGATCCCATTCCTGTATCTGCTCAAGTGACGCATAACAGTGGTGTTAGTAGTGTTAAGATTTATTACAGATATAGTAATACTGCTCCTTTTGAATCTTTCTTACTGGAAGATGCTGGGAACAATGTTTGGGAAGGATTAATCCCGAATGGTTTAGACACGTATACCACAGTAGAATATTATATAGAAGCAGAGGCCAATAGCGGTAAAATGCGGACCAGACCAGTTCCAGCGCCTACAGGTTTTTATTCCTTTGATTTGACTTTTCCTACTAATACTAAGGAAACTATGGATTTAAATACTCAACTATTGAGTGCTTTCCCTAATCCTAGTTCAGGCATTACTTGTATTCCAATAGCATCTAAATTTGGTTCGAATGGAAGTCTTAAACTATATGACCTGCAAGGTCGTTTAATGGAAACTATATTTGAAGGCCCAATTCCTCAAGGAGAACACCGCTATTACCTTCATGCGGACCGCTATCCAGCGGGGACATACTTGATTGAATGGCATTCAGACTACAAGGTAGAAAGACAGCAATTAATTATTCAAAAATAAAATCAGGGCTGCTTCGGCAGCCCTTTACTTATGAGGTATTACTCTTATTTAGCTACTTTTAGTCTTGGTTTACTGATTATGTATTTACATAGCTGCACCAAAGGGAATCCTTATGATCAAGGTAGAGTACTCTACGAATATCATTGTGGGAATTGCCACTTGAGTTCTGGAGCAGGGATAGCTGCATTAATTCCACCTCTGAAAGATGCCGATTATATGGATGAACACTGGGAAGAAATGCCTTGTATTATCAAGTATGGCTTAAACGATACTATCCTAGTCAATGGAGTAGAATTTTCGGGTGAAATGGTTGGCATAAAAGAGCTTGGACCAGTTGAAATTTCAAATTTAATGAACTTCATAAATTACGAATGGAATAGTGAAAGTAAACCATTTATTACAGCTGATGGGGTTAAAGTACTTTTAGATGGCTGTAATAGAACAAAATAATTGGACATATTTAGTCTTTTTTATAATAATTCGTTTTTGAAAATGTGAGATAAGCCAAACTATTCTTATTTTCCCTTCTGTATTACAAGAAAGCAATTTCTTGACGCAATATGATTCTTTAAGCTGTTAACCATTCAGCATAATATTTAAATCTTTATGAGAAGAATATTTACCATTTCTTTTTTGTTTATCTCCGCAATAGCTTTTGCCCAGCCTGCCAATGATGATTGTGCTGGTTTGATTGACTTGGGGGTAGCTCCTTTCTGTGATTTTACCGTGTTTTTTGACAATGTAGATGCAACACCATCTGATATTGGAAATGACAATATTCCGAATATCAATGATTGTCCCACTGTTGGTACTATGCAGAATGACGTTTGGTTTTCATTCATCGCTTCGGATACCATTGAAGATTATTTAATCACTGTAACTGGGATTACAGATGGTTCTGGTTCTACTCCTATGGTGCAGCCACAAGTGGCCCTGTACAGAGGAGATTGTGAATTTGACGGTTTAGAAGCGCTGAATTGTGAGGTATCTGATGCTGGTGGTGCAGAAGTAAGTCTTTCGGTATCTGGATTAGACCCAGGACTGACTTACTACATAAGAGTTTCTGATTGGTCAGATTCTGCTACTCCAAATGAAGGAACATTCCAATTGTGTATTGAAGAGGTAAATATTTGGACTCCAGATGATGATATCACTATTAATACTTGTTCTGGAGATCTGTATGATGCTGGTGGTCCTGATGGAGACTATCCTTCGGGAATGAATTATACGGTAACCATAGCACCTTCTGGTGGAGGACCTGGTGGCTGTGTATTCTTTACTATGGAATATTACAATGTAGCTAATGATGGAGATGGATTCACCGTTACTGACGGTAGTGCCAACCTGATGAATAGTGCCAATCTTTCGGGTTTTGGTGATGATATTGGAGGAGTTGGCTTTGAAGTGTTCTCTAGTACGGGAATTGTAGAATTGAACTTCAACTCCAATGGATCTACACAATTTGAAGGATTTTATGCTACTTGGGAATGTTCTACCGATCCTTGTCCTACTCTAGGCGATGTAACGATAGATAATACCATCACAAATGCAGATATAGAAGAATTTTTATCTACACCTTACGCACAGGTTACTGTAGTAGATGTTGATTGTGATGATAGAGCTAAGGGTTTATTCGAAGCAGATGAATTGAGTGGTTTAGGTATTGAAAAAGGTATTGTATTGGCTTCTGGAGAAGTTCAAGACATCGGTCAAGCCTCTACTAATTTCATCTCAACGGGATTGAATTCAGGCGGTGACGATGATTTGGATGCTATTTCTTCCCAAACAGGAGGCGCAAACAGTAACGATGCCTGTGTGATTGAGTTAGATGTATTTACTAATACAGATGTTATAACTTTTGATTATCGATTTGGTTCTGAGGAATACCCGAACTTTGTAGGTTCTACGTTCAACGATATATTTGCCCTTTTAATATCAGATACAGGCACTGTAATTAATGGTCCAGCCTATTTGAATGGACAAGAGAATATGGCTATTCTTCCCAATGGCGATGAGGTATCTATTAACTCGGTAAACTTTAATGACAACTGGGAACACTACACGAGTAATGTGGCCAATAATATCTCTGCTAACTCTATCGCGTATGGAGGTTTGACCAGTGGATATTTGGGTACTACGCCATATTTGACTGCAGAACGGATTGTAGATCCTTGTAATACTTATCGATTAAAATTTGCCATTGCGGATAGAGGGGATTCAGCATATGATTCGGGTGTATTCATCTCGGAGATTAGAGGTTCTAGTCCAAGTATTACGGGACAATTCAACTTCCCGAATATGCCGTATTTACTGGAATCAGAGGATTGTAAAACCAATGGTATTCTGAATATTTCTGTGGATAGTTTACCTAGCCAACCGGAAGTATATTACATCGTTACCACAGGTACAGCAGATCTAGAAGATGACTTTAACTTAAACCTTCCAGATTCTATCATAATTTCTCCTACCAATACATCTTATAATTTCTCTTTCTCTGCCATACAAGATAATATAGTAGAGGGTGACGAAACCCTTACCGTAAGTCTAATTAGAGATTATGGCTGTGGAGATGTTGTAGTATCAGAATTTGAAATTTTGATTCGTGAAGAAGTTGAGGTAGACATCATAAACGTTGATGCGGACACAGCATATGTTTGTGCTGGTGATTCCATTCAATTGATTGCATCTGGAGCTGAAATTTTCCAATGGTCTCCTAACAGCCCTCCTATCTTCAATCCTGATGATGAATTTAGTACTTGGGTGACACCAACAGAGACTACACAGGTTTCCATTTTCGGATATCTTGCAGAAGCTCCACAAATTCCAGCATGTAGAGACATTGATACGCTTCAATTGATTGTTATTGAACCTGAAATTGAAATTACTACAGATGACCCAACTGGTATTTGTGTTGGAGATACCATAACACTTACAGCAGAAAACAATGTTGGGGACAATGGTATCACTTGGACACCAGGCACCTTCCTCAATGTTACAGATGAAGCAGTTGTGCAGGTAAACCCGACCAATAATAATGATCAAACTTACATTGCTCGAGTAGAATTACAAGGTTGCTCTGCTCAAGATACCATTACCATAGAGGTGGATAACATTACCATTCCTACCCTTATTGAGGATCAAATACTTTGTGAATCTTATCCTATACAACTAGGAGAAGACGTGGGTAATACCACAACTGTTTTTGAATGGTTACCAGATGTTTATTTGGATGATAACACATCGCCAAATCCAACATCCAACCCAGAAGATACAATTACATATACTTTCATTGCTACTTCTGAGAATGCATTCTGTGCGGATACGAATCAAGTAACATTGACAGTCATTGAAGCAGATATCGATATTCTAAATCCTGTATCTGATTCAGTTGAAATCTGTTTGGGAGATACTGTTTTTGTAAATACAGAGGTAACTGCTGGTGGTATGGATTTACTTTGGACACCAGATGATGGCTCTATTTCAGCTACATCTAGTGAAAACTTCCAATTATTCCCAGATGTGTCTACTATGTATTACGGAACCTACTCTGTAGGGCCATGTTTGGTTTTTGACTCTATTTATGTGCGAGTGGATTCACTTCCAGATTTAGAGTTCTCTGAATTTTTACCATTCAGGGATCCATATTGTCAAGGAGATTCATTTTTAATCATCTCCCCTATTTACGAGCCAAATAATTTCCCTGACATGGAGCACCTATGGACATCTGTTCCGGGTGGAATTACATCAGATACGTTCTACAACATGTTTGTAAACGCATTAGAGTCGGGAGATTTCACAAGAGTAACTACAAATAGAGCCTGTTCTGATACAGTGACTACTTTCATTGAGGTCATTGAACCGTTCTTGACCCTGTCTCCACAAGATTCGGTCATTTGTCCAGGAGATAGTATAGTACTATATGCCAATGGGCCTAATGATATGGGATCTATTCAATGGGACTCAGGTGTGAATTTATCCTGTGACACCTGTGCTGTGACTACGGCCACACCAGGCGGATCGGAATCTTTCACAGTTACTGCCGTCGTCAGGGGTTGTGAAGATAGTGAGACCTTGAATCTCTTTGTTACGCAGATTGATCCTCCAGGACTTCAGGACTTGACTATTTGTTTAGATGAAACGATAGTGCTCAACGAAAATGGTCCATTTGATAGTGGATCTGAATATACTTGGACTTTAGAAGATGGCACAGTGCTAGGTCAAGATCCTACACTTGAAGTCATGCCAGATATGAATACGTCTTACTTCTTAGTTATGGAGGAGGGTAATTGTGCAGATAGTTTCCAAGTGAATATTGATGTGATTTCCGAACCACCGACATTAATGGCGTCCGAGGATATTTTGATTTGTATTGGAGAATCTGCAGAGCTTCAGGTTGTAGAATCCTCTTCTATTGGGATATATACTTGGGAGCCTGGAGATATAGAAGGAGAAATCATTAGTGTGTCTCCTACTGAAAATACGCAGTATGTTTTAACTGGAGATTATGGATGTTTTGAAGTGACTGACACAGTGAATGTATTAGTTGGTCAAGACTTCAATATTTTAGACATCATTTCGGCTCCTGGAGTAGATAGTATATTTGAAGGAGATCAAGTGAATCTATTAGCTACCATGGACCCAGAAATAGGCAACTATGTATTTAATTGGGCTGGTGAAGGCTTAACTTCAGATAATGCAATTGGAGCTACGCTTATAGCACCATCTGTAGAAGATAATGACACACCATTTACCTATACTCTAGTTGTTGAGGATGAATATGGCTGTCAAAATACTTTTGAAATCACCATATTCGTAGATAACAGTCAAGTTGCTGTTCCTACCGTATTTATTCCAGGTAGTCCTATTGAAGAAAATGCGGTATTCAATATCATCACTAATGAAGGGACAGACATCATTGAATTTGAAGTCTTCAACCGTTGGGGTGAACGAGTATACAGCAGAGCTGAAGATGCTAATGGAGATGGATGGGATGGAAATGTAAATGGAAATCCTGCTCCTATGGATGTGTATGCATACTATGCCTTAGTGGAGTTTAACGATGGCACACAACGCGAATTAAGAGGTGAGATTACCTTGATTAGGTAAACTCATCAAATACCAATAATTAAAAAGCCGCTTGCAGTTTTGCAAGCGGCTTTTTTAATCTACTATATCAGAATGTCTCTAAAACTATTATCTAGTAGTAACTTCGAAACTATTAGGCGGTTTAACACCTTCTGGAACGACAGCTTCTTTCAATTCTGCAATCAATTCCACAACATGTTCCGCAGACATCATAGCACCTTCTTGCCATCCAGGTAATGTAGAGACCTGATCACCTACGATATAAAAACGACGATCTGGTAGCAGTAATCGATTGTAATCCTCCTCATCTTCAGGTTCACAACCCCATTCAGCCCATGCTCCTTTTGCATTAGGTACATTTTGCCAGGCTATTGATAGGCCTAATTCAGTTAGCACAATATCCTCATCATTGATTTCATCATGCAACTTAGAACCAGATTTTTTTGCTGCTTGTAAACGCTCTTGGAGGCTCATTTTCCCAAATTTACTTGCATTACCGGTACCACATTCCATTCTAAAGAATCAACTAAACAGCTCCTAAAGTAACGGTCAAAAAATAAATGGGCTTAGTTCCTGTCTGAACTAAGCCCATTTAGACCTAAACAATACGATATGTTGATCTTAAAAGGTCCAGCTTAAGGTAAAGTTAGGTAGGATAGGTAATTGATCGATTCGCTCTGATGTTTTCCGATCAATAAAGAAGATATTAGGCCTATTATAAGCGTTTGTAACACTTAATTGAGCCTCAATCTTATTTCTTTCTCCAATGCTAAACACACGCTTTATAGATGCGTCTAGACGGTGGTAAGGCGTTAAACGTCCACCATTTCTCGTAGTAGAATACAGTGTACTCAAATCTGGGTTACTGTTACCCACATTGGTATCTAAACCTTGATCGATGAAGTTAATATTGCCGTAGAAACCTTGTGTTTGAGTAAACGGCAACTCGGAACCATAATTCCAACGTACACCAGCTTCCCACTCCTCATTCGAACCAAACTTATAACTCGCCAATAAATTGACATTATGCCTTCTATCAAATATTGTTGGGAACACTTGCTCCCCATCAAAACGAGTTACTTTCCCAAGTGAATAAGTTGACCACACGTAAAGTCTATCTTTTTCATAACGCAAAGAGAAATCTAATCCTCGTGCATCACCATTCTCGGCTACAAAATCGGGCTCCTGTGCAGTTGTCTTGTTTCTATTAAGCGAAACCAATTGTCCAAATCGCTTAGTATAGGCTTCTACATTCAATTCTATGAAATCGGTAAGGTCAAACTCTGTTCCTACGATCAAATGTGCAGCACGCTGTAGTCTATTCTCTGCAGCTAATCCTGTTTCT
>CAJXMP010000094.1 GCA_913056515.1 uncultured Lewinella sp. | reverse complement strand
CTGATGCAGTTGCCCCTAAGAAATTAGCGTAATTTTGAGAACAAGCAATGTTATCATAATCAATACAGGAAATCACAGGAGCTATCTTATCTTCAACAATAATACTTCCCCAACAAGAGTTACCTGTATCTGGGTCTGTCACCATAACTGAGTGTGTTCCTCCAATTTCTGAACAACCCACTGTTTGGCCTAAACTACCAGATGCAGTGATTACGTCTACTATATAGTCATCATAACAGCCATATGGACCTCCTTCTAAAATAAAGTCTGCATGGATAAATCCTTCTCCATTCCCGTCTAAAGAAATCTGAACATTATCATTACAAGCCAATGTCGCAGTTGGATTGGCATATTCATTTACGGTTACCTGGAAAGAACAACTTGAAGTATTACCATTTCCATCTTCAGCCTCATAAGTCATAGTGTACGTTCCATAATAGAAGTAATCACCTGAACTTACACCAGTAGCATCAGTCTGGGTAATTGTTACATCTGCATAACAATTATCGACAGCAGTTACACTGTAGTTAACTATTTGCTCACACAAACCTGGGTCAAGATTAACCACTATATCTGCTGGACAAGTAATCTCAGGAGCTTCATCATCACCAATAGTAACCGTCACTGTTACATAATCATTTACACAAACAGGTGCAGACACATTAGTGGAAAATGTTCCAACTGGGAATGGAACCGCTGCAGTTGCATTAGAAGTCTCTCCATCTAAAACATTTGTACCAGATACGATCCAATCATTAATATCAAATACGGTAGAAACCGCAGTATTATTATTTCTATATAACCAACCATCCAAATGATCCCAGTTCTGACCAGTACCATCTACATTTTGATCTCCAATAACATCAATGAGATTTCCATTATGGAATAATTCCATAGCATCATCACCATTGATAAACATTGCTCCTGACTGATAGTCCGCATCAAAGCCAAACCATGCATTGAATTCATCAAAATGACCATTAGCCACTACGTAAATAAAGGTACCAGCTTCAGCGTATGTATCAGGGAATGTAAATTCAACACCATCTGTACCACCGCCATTGTTAGCAGAACCAATACCATATACCGAAAGATCATCAATATCATCGACTGCATATAGTTCTAATACTTTTGGAGATCCACCTGGAAGTGTACCATCCATAATTCCAGTCATAATTAAATTCGGATAACCAGAAACTACATTCGTAATGTCATAGGTTCCTTGATCGGAATTAGAAGGATCAAAAGCACCCGTAGCAGGATCAATATCTAAGCTAGGACCACCCGATACTACCTCATATGAGAAATACCCAGGTGCACCTGTATCATGAATAGCTTGTACAACATCACCTGTAGGACAATATTCTGCTGCATCGTAAGAAAATTCTGCATTTGGTGCTGCAGCAATTGTTACTGCTACATCATCTGAAACATCAGAACAAGTACCTGAATTATCCGTAGTAGTCCAAGTAAGTGTTACGGTTGAACCTACTTCAGAAGCATCAGCAGTATATGTAGTCGAAAGTGCAGTCGCATCTGCAAATGAACCTAGACCTCCAGACCAAGATCCATCACCATTAGCAACAGCAGCTATTAGAATTTCATCTCCTTCACAAACTTCAAAGTCCTCCCCTGCATCAGCAATCAAAATAATGGAAGGTCCTGTTACCGTTCCACTAGCTGAGACAGCAAGTCCAGAGGACAAATCAGTTACTACAACATCATAATCACCTACAGCTAATCCGGAGATTGTATTGGAAGTTGAAGCATCATTAAGTGATTCATCACCTGTACTCCATACATAATCAAATGGACCTGTACTTCCAGATACTGTAACAGTTAGCGCGCCGTCTGTGCCATCAGGACAGGTAACTCCTGCATCCAAAGTAACTACAACTTCAATAGGTGTTGCACCAACAGTAAGGCCAACATTTATTGTTCCACAAGAAGCGATTGTTGGACCAGACCAACCTATATCTGTAAGTTGAAGGGATTCACCCACAGGAGTAGAACTAGTCTCAGCTACTCCAATATCTGTAGAGTTCATGCCCGATGCGGGTCCAGCAGTAGCAGTGAAATCACCTTCATAAGACAAAAATTCTAGAACAACTCCATTAGGATCTACAAAAGCAACACCATCTGGTGCACCGTTTTGTAATCCGTTGGTAGGATAACATACAGCACCAAATCCTGATCCTTCATCTGGAATGGTAACAGATAGCACATCGGAACCATAAACAGTTCCATTACTACCATTATATTTTACTATGCTATATCCTGTTAAATCAAAACCTGCGGATCCAGTAATTTCTACTGACTCATCCACATCGGTACTAGCATTATCGTAGTGTATTTCAGAAATGAATGGGGTTATTGTTGTTATTGGAGGTAAATAAGTCCCTAGGGGGATAACAGAGGCACAGGTGGCATTATCTGTGCAACCATCTATAGCATTCGCACCAGAAAATGTCCAATTTCCAAGGGTGAAAATTGACCCATCAGGTCCAGTTTCAGAAACACGGTAAGCCCATCCATCTAAATACTCCCATGGAGTTCCAGAACCGTCTACATTGATATCACCAAAAACATCAATTACAGTTCCATTTTGAAAAAGCTCTACAGCATCGTCTCCATTAATGGCCATAGATCCTGAAGTATAATCAGGTGCAAATCCAAAATAGCTTGTAAATCCCGTTGATTCTGAAGCTACGTAGATGTATGTCCCAGCTGTTGCAGAAACAGCAGGGAAAGTAAATTCTTGGCCATCGGTTCCACCACCATTATTAGCAGATCCAACCCCATAAATACTTAAATCAGAAATATCTTCAGAAACATAAATTTCAATACCTTTTGGAATACCTCCAGATAGAGGACCATCAAAAGCAGCAGTTAAAGTCAATTGAGCTTTAGCATGACTAAAGAGAAATAAAGTCAAGAGTAGAAGAAATGCATTTCTGGTGTAGAACTTTTTCATGAGTATATCGTTTGTCAATAGCTTTTTTCGCAAACCGAAGTTTACTTTGTAAAGATAGGACTAAATGGGCAGATAACAAAAGATTTCAACAGCTCAAAAGGAGTGCTTTAACAATAAGGATAATTGAAATTTTTAAAATGCAGATTGTCAGTACCCATTAATAGTTATTTCTATAAAAGTTCACAGAAAAATAACATAAAAAAACGGCAGGAAAATCCTGCCGCTAGGGGTTTATTTCTTTTACAGCCTTTCAGAGTGATTATAATTTGTAAATAGCTAGAATGAACGGCTGCTTTTTGGGAAAGAACTAAACCGACTAATTTGTATGTCTAATAATCGATTTTTTCTGACTTATGCTTAAATATAAAAGACTACATATTATTAAAATAAATAACATATAGATTCTATTGTTGCATTCGTAACAAATGTAGGAAAATAATTTTATTTCACAAATACAAGATAATTTAATTCAAACATTTCATGCAGATTCATACATCAAATTACAACCCCGCATAAGCGCGTTATCCATCCGTCCCAATACATAAAATCCTTCTGATGATTGTTGAATTAAGTCCGCCGTTTCAATAAAACTAATGCTAGCAAAATTAGCCAAATCAATCAAGCGAAGAACACCTGTTTTACCCGCTTTTACATAGGAAAATGGATCGGTAATATCACCAGCAAAAATCTGCATACTAGGTGGGGTTTTAAATAAGCCATCGCCAGTGGAATAGGCTTGACTCAGCAACTCCGTCATTCCATATTCAGAGTGAATTTTTGAACATTTAAACCCTGTTTGAAGCTGTTGATGAAGCACCGCCCTTGGAATCTCCTTACGCCGCCCTTTCATGCCTCCAGTCTCCATAATTACTATATCAGACAAGTCAAGATCAAACTGTTCTGCGAAGTCCAATAAGGCAAAACTTACTCCAATCAACAAGGTCTTTTGACCGGTAGCTATTTTTCGTTTTAAGCGCTCAGCTAATTGCGCCCAATCGTATAAAAAAAATCCGCTGTCCTGATCTGTACTAGTTCGAATGAAATGATCAACCATAAATACCAAAGAAGACCCTCCCCTTTCTAAATAGTTGGGTAATAAAGCTAAGACACAATAGTCTGCTAAAGATCCATATCTTTCCTCAAAACATCTCTGGCTATGTGCTTGATAAAATGAACTGGAATACAATTCATGTTTGCTGGTCTGACTAGATGTAGTGCCTGAACTTGAAAATACTTGTTCCGCAGGCCAGGTCCCCGTTTTAATTGCATGATTCTTGAAAAAGGAAATAGGTAGGAAAGGAATATCCTCTAATCTGGTAATATCGCCAGAGGTAACACCTAGCAAATTCAAGTACTCCTTGTAAACTGGATTAAACTGGGCTTGAAACTCAAAAACTTCAAGGACAAAGTCCAAATCAGGGAATTTATCTAACCCTAGAATTTGATTGCGAAAATAATCTAGTTTCAATGCCACATCCATTGAACAAAATTAGTTAATTTGTTTGTTTATAAAAATGAGGTGCAAAAGCACTCGTTAAATGATAAATAATTACTGCATGCGCGTTTTAATCCAAAGCTTTTTATTCGTTTACCTTTTGTTCACTTGGACATGTACTACCCCACCTGAATATCCCATTGAACCCGTAATTGAATTTATTGCTTTTGAAAAAGACACGCTGAACCAAGGTGAATCAAAAAATGTAGATTTCGTTTATTTGATCCTTTCATTTACGGATGGAGATGGAGATCTAGGACCAGAAGAAGGTGTAGAAGATACGATCAAATCCATAGTAATGACAGATACTCGAACAGGAGTTTCTGAAAATCAATTTGATCTACCTGAGATTTCAGACAAAGGAGCCAGTAATGGTATTTCTGGAGAAATCACCATTAAGGTGCCTACCACTTGCTGCATATTTCCACCAGAAATAACGGATGTTTCAGGGCCATGTGATGACTCACAAGAATATCCAGTTGATCAAGTGGAGTGGGAAATATATTTAGTGGACAGAGCTGGAAATGAAAGTAATAAGCTTATACTTCCTCCTATGAACCTACGTTGTAACTAAATATACTGCGCAGCTTCTGCAACCGTCTTCTTACTATTTCCGATAAAAATTTGATCGTTTACAACGATAACCGGTCGCTTCAAAAAGGTATATTCCTGTAAAATATAGGATTTGTAATCTGCTTCCTTCAAATCTTGCTCGTGAAGTCCCATGGAACGATACTTCATGGCTCTCCTAGAAAAGAGTGCTTCATAACTACCTGCTAATCCTGCTAGATGATCTAGCTGATCATTCGTTAGTGCCTCTGTTTTGATGTCTTGCAATACCACATCCTCCCCTGGATTAAGCTCCTTAATAATGCGAATACAAGTACTGCAGGTCCCTAGATGGTATATTTTTTTCATATTAATCCTCTTCAATTTCTTTAGACTTGGATAATTCCTCTTCTAATTCAACCACTTTTGATTGGACTTGTTCAAGAGCTTCCTGGTATTGACTCAACAATGATTCGTATTGACTGATTCGTTGTTCTAATTGTTCCAAATAAGCATCCTGCGCGGCATCTACTATTTCTCGATCTTCTTGGTATACTGCATTCATTTGAACCTGCTTCACCAGCAATGGAATAAAGCCTATATAGTTCACCGTCATAAAACCCATACCATCAGTAGAAACTAAATGGGGATAATACCGCTTGACTTGCGCAGCATTAAGGCCAAATTGCTGATCATACCTGTTTCTATGACCACTTCTACCCTCCCATTTAAAACTCAGTACATCAAGATCCCTTAGATGAAGTAAGTTCGGAGTAAAAAGGGTAGCATTCACGTGATTAGCAGTATCAGCAGCTTGAAATAAGCCCCCCATAAGCATGGCATCTCCACCCTTCAATATATAAAATGCGTCTGAGCGGTTTTGCCGAGTTTCGATAGCAGATACAACCTCCGTGTTACCGTTTCCAATTACAAATAATCGATCTTTGGGATGAGGAGATACCGTTGACAATGGAGCATAAATGGTATTAAGATAGCCAATAGCTACTTCTCCAAAAGAAGCAGACCTTAACCACCAACCTCCTGGAATACTGCCATATAGTCCCTTGACCTCATTAACATATCCTCCACCTATACTGGTGAAATCAGCTCGAGTAGTATTAAACTGGCCGCCAACCACGACAGACAAATCCCCATCTGTGGTGTTCTTATAACCTCCTCCGATAAAGGACTCTGCACCAAATGCTCTGTTTGCTCGTCCCCCTTGTATATCGGCTTCATGCCCTTTCACTTGATTTTCTAATTGAGCATTCAATAGTAGTGGACTATAAATACCAAGAACCAAAAAGAAAATTTTAAAATAATTTGGACCAATACGCTTCATAAGTCAAAATTCAAATAACATTATTGTTTCTATAGAAGTGCTATTATATTATTTCTATAGTTTTTTTCGCAACTTTGCGTCAAATTAATAAAAAGAGAAATGACTTTTTACCCTGAATCTGAACTAATCCTAAACGCTGATGGCTCTGTATATCATTTGGGTTTACTTCCAGAACATATAGGTGACACAATCATTACTGTAGGAGACCCTGAACGGGTAGCCAAAGTAAGTCAATACTTCGATAAAATATCGATACAAAAATCTGTTCGAGAATTTGTAACGCACACTGGAATATTCAAGGGTAAAAAAATCACGGTCATTTCTACTGGCATTGGGACAGACAATATTGATATCGTATTCAATGAATTAGATGCACTGGTTAATATTGATCTTAAGACTAGAACCGAAAAGAATGAACACCACTCGTTAAACATCATCCGAATTGGAACCTCTGGGTCTCTACAGGAAGATATTGAAGTAGACTCGATTCTAGCATCTAGCTATGGAGTAGACTTAGGCCCCTTACAACATTTTTATCCTACTTCAGACCAAGAAAACATAACACTAGATATAAAAGACAGTTTTCAAAAGGTGTTAACCCAAGAAGGATTGCATATCCCTATAGCTGTTACTCCAGCTAGTACTTTTTTATTAGATAAAATAGCAAAGGGTTTTTATCGTGGAATTACCTTAACAGCACCTGGGTTTTATGGCCCCCAAGGCAGATCTTTAAGGGGTAAAAGTACATTGAAGGAATCCTTCTTTTCCGCTGTGAGTACATTATCTATTCAAGGTCATCGGGTGACTAATTTTGAAATGGAAACAGCTGGAATCTACACGATGGCGGCTTTACTAGGTCATCGGGCCTTATCCATCAATTTAATTCTAGCCAATCGTCAAAGCAAAAAATTCTCGACTCAGGGTTCAGAAGGGATGGAATCTCTTATATTAGACGTATTAAATAGAATTGTAACCGAATTATAGCATACATGCTTAAGAATATAGTTCATCTGCTTAAATACGAATTTAAACGAGAGCTTAGGCAAGCCCATGCTTTAGGGGGACTACTATTGTATGTCCTATCTACTCTATTTATTATTTTCATCTCTTTTGCTAATGTTTCTGGGCCAGTTTGGATTATCCTGTACTGGATCATTGTTTTATTTGCTGCCGTAAATGCCATTTTGAGAAGCTTTTCAAATGAGATGGGAAATAGAAGATTATATTATTTTTCTTTAGTCAATGGCACAGAACTATATGTTGCCAAGGTGATATACAATTTCATAATCTTAGGGGTACTGTCTGTCCTTAATTTTATTGCTTTTGCAGCTATATCGGGTAGCCCTATACTCAACATACCAGTATTTCTCCTAGGGATTGGTTTAGGTAGCTTAGGTTTATCGATGGCGCTGACTTTAATTGCAGGCATTGCCAGTCAGAGTACCAACAATGGAACCATGATGACGATCCTAGGTTTCCCTGTTATCATACCCATATTATTGTCTCTAGTTCACCTATCGGCCTTCACACTGCAAACTGGAACGTTTTCAACAGTTGGAACTGAGGCTTATGGAGATATAATGTCATTATTAGGTATTATTGGATTACTCTTTGCAGTATCTGTTTTTTTATTCCCATTTTTATGGAAAAATTAAGCAATTGAAGCATGAAGCACTTCAAACAATGGTGGTGGAAAATCACTGGAATTTTATTGTTGATTTATGGTTTTACATTTGGAATGCTCATTCCATTGAAGCCGGGTATTGTAACAGCAGAACCTTTTACCGCTACCTTGGGTCAGCCCCTTCAATTGAATGTGCAAGGATATAACACCTATTACACTACGGCAGCAGATTTTAGGGCTTGGCTAAAGTTGGACAGTTTTTCAATTGCAGCTTCAAATATCGAGGTTCAATCAGATCAACAAGTTTCACTTACCTTTAATCTACCCGAGAACCTGCCTTCCACCATTGAAGAAAGAAGTCCAAACTTAATTATAGACAACAATGTGGATGGTACACACCTACTACCTAGTGCTGTGTATCTAAATGATTCCAAAGATACCCTAATGGCTCAAGAGCAATGGGATTTGAATGCTATTAGTAGTTTAAATAAGAAAAGTGGTATCTATTTTCCATACCGAAATACCCTTTACGAAACGATTCGTAATACTTATTTCCATGTGAGCCTTTGGTTTGCCATGATGTTCCTATTCATTGGAGCTTTTGTACAGAGTATTAAATACTTGTCGGGCAAACAATTAGAAAGAGATTATAAAGCGTCGTCTTTGACCTCTATGGGTGTACTATTTGGAATTTTAGGTCTACTTACTGGCGCTGTTTGGGCAAAACACACTTGGGGGGCTTATTGGAGTTGGGATATTAAACAAAATATGACAGCTATCTCACTATTGATCTACTTGGCATATTTTGTTTTGCGCGCATCTATTCCAGATGTTGACAAAAAAGCAAGGCTATCAGCAGTATATAATATTTTTGCCTTTGTGGCTATTATACCATTGATCTATGTCATCCCAAGATTATTCAGTAGCCTGCATCCAGGAAATGGTGGAAATCCAGCATTTGGATCACAAGATTTAGATAATACTATGCGACTTATTTTTTATCCTATAATCATTGGCTGGACTTTAATTGGTTTTTGGATTGCTCAGCTCAATTATCGCATGAAAAGATTAGGTAAAAAACTGTATTAATTTCAAATAAATTATTGGGTAGATTTAAAAAACTAATTACATTTACTCACTTTTTAGATTATGACAAAAAGGTATATTATAACAGCGGTTTTTCTTGCATTTCAAATGCAAGTATTTGCTCAACAAGAGCAGGCGGACTTCATGAGGAGTACAGGGAAAATCTATGTAGTGGTAGCAGTAATATTAGTTATCCTACTTGGGTTATTCTTTTACCTCATTAGAATGGACAAGAACTTAACTAAATTAGAAAATCAAATTAAGAAAAATGGCAGAGCCAAAAAGTAACACTAGTTTTTATCAGAGTGTACAAAATTACTTTGATAAAGCTGCTGCTCATACTAACCTTCACCCAGGCTTATTAGAGCAAATTAAAGCTTGTAATGCTGTTTACAGAATGAAATTTCCAGTAAAGCTGGAAAAAGGATACAAGGTCATTGAAGCTTACCGTGTACAGCATAGCCACCACAGACTTCCTACAAAAGGGGGTATCCGTTACAGCAAGCAGGTTAATCAAGAAGAGGTTATGGCGCTCGCAACTTTAATGAGTTTCAAATGTGCCATTGTTGATGTACCGTTTGGAGGAGCAAAAGGTGGTGTAAAAATAAGTGCAAAGCAATTTTCTGAATTAGAATTAGAAAAAATCACTAGAAGATATACTACTGAGCTAATCAGGAGAAATTTCATAGGCCCTGCTATTGATGTACCTGCACCTGATTATGGAACAGGTGGTAGAGAAATGGCGTGGATTTTCGATACCTACAGAACATTCAATGGAGCCGATATTGACGCGGCAGGTTGTGTGACTGGGAAGCCAGTTAATTTGAATGGTGTTAGAGGCCGTGAGGAAGCTACCGGACGTGGGGTATTCTACGGCATAAGAGAAGCCATGAACCATAAAGAGGATATGGAAAAAGCAGG
>CAJXMP010000093.1 GCA_913056515.1 uncultured Lewinella sp. | reverse complement strand
ACCAAAAGTCGCTTTTCTAGCACAGATCGGAATGTTATGCGCAGAGGAGCAACATATTGTAGGGTAGTGGCTGATTTTAAAATCGAAAGCAAAAAATTCAAGTTAGTACTCAAGTTGGTTCCAGGTAAGCGGAAGGAATTTGAGTTAGATAAAGTAGTATATGACAAGTTATCTGATCACATCGGTGCATTTCCGGCTGTGATTATCGCACCCGATGATACCGATCTAGTTCGGGAGGGGAGTGAAGCCCGGAGAAAATTCATAGACAATACCCTTAGTCAAACGGATAAGCAATATTTAGAGCATTTACTGCAATATAATCGAGTGCTTAAACAACGATCGGCCTTACTAAAAATGGATGGTCAGTATATGGATGCCTCAGATAGCTTATTGGCCTCCTACGATGAACAATTAAAAGCTCCTGCTGAATATATTTTTGAAAAAAGAAAGGCCTTTGTTGAACAGCTACAACCTGTATTTTATAAATATTATGCCTTGATTTCTGGAGAAAAAGAAGCGGTACAGATTCAGTATAAATCCAAATTACATGAGATGAGCTGGGAGGAGTATATTGATGCATATAAATTGCAGGATATCCATTCTCAACGATGCAATGCTGGTATTCATAAAGACGATTTAGTTTTTGAAATGAATGGGGAACGGGTTAAACAGTTTTCCTCTCAAGGACAGCAAAAGTCTTTTGTTCTGGCTTTGAAACTCAGTCAGTATGAACAGCTTAGAATTGCAAAAGAACGCACTCCAATATTGCTTTTGGATGACATCTTCGATAAATTGGATCATAATCGGGTGAATAGCTTGATGCAATTATTATGTGAGGAGACATTTGGACAGATATTTATTACAGATACAGATGTTACCCGTATAAAGAAAGTAGTGGAGGGTTTAGATAAGCCCCATTTGATTTTTGAATTGGAAACCGAGGAAGAATCCATTGAGGAATAAAAACGAATTATGAAGAGTGGTAAAACGCAAAAATTTGGTGATGTCCTGAAGCTTTGGGTAGAAGGATTGGAAAAAAGAACCAAGTTGGATGAGGTTCTTGTTCAGCGTGTTTGGGCAAAGCGTATGGGAAAGACTATCAATGGATACACCAAGGAAATTCGATTGGTACGAGGAAAGGTTTATATACAGTTGACTTCTGCGCCTTTAAAGCAAGAAATGGATATGAATCGAGATAAAATAAAAGATATGTTCAATAGGGCCTTTCAAGACCAAGTGGTTGATGAAGTGATCATAAAATAAAAAAACCTCCTGAGTTAACTCAGGAGGTTTTTTTTGTAGAAGGAACTTAATTACTTAGTTCTTTCCATTGCCATTTGAACAGCATTGTACATGTTTACTACACCACCTGAAACAGATAGGTCAGCAAATGGTACAGTTTTTCCACCATCAGATTCACCTGGCACAAGCACCTCTAAATCTAATTTTGCAGAGCTTTCCATGATGATCTCTCTTACATCTTCAGCAGATAATGATGGGAAATATCCTCTTAATACTGCAGCAACTCCTGCACATGCTGGAGACGCCATTGATGTACCTGAGATGGCTTTATATCCATTGTCTACCCAAGTTGCATAGATATCTACACCAGGTGCAAATACATCTACATTATTGGCTCCATAATTAGAAAAACGAGCAGGCGATTTAGCTTCTCCTTTCCAATCTAATGCACCAATTTCTAACCAGTTACTTGCTTTTAGAGCAGGCTTCTTAGTTTTGTATGAATCATTCGGGAAATTATCAGCAACATCATTGTCCTGGCTGCTGTTACCAGCGGCATGTACTAGAAGAACATCTTTCTTCATCGCATACTTTACCGCTTTATTTACGATTTCTTTATCCCAAGAATATCCTTTTCCGAAAGACATGTTTACCACAGTAGCGCCGTTATCAACAGCATAACGGATAGCAGCAGCAACATCTTTGTCACGCTCATCACCATCTGGCACTGCGCGAATAGTCATGATACGAACATTGTCGGCAACACCGTCCATTCCAATGCCGTTATTTCTTTCTGCACCAATAATACCACCTACGTGTGTTCCGTGACTTGCATCTGGACCTTCGTACGTGTTATTTCCATATCCTTTTTCTTTAGGATTGCTGTAATCATCACCTACAATATATCTTGGGTCAAAATCCGTGTTGTAGTAATAATCCAATTGACCACCAAAGTAGTCCACACCTCCCTGAAGGTTTTCTGCAAGCGCTTCAAGAGATGCTCCTGCACCTACATTTCTAGATATAATAGCAACAGTTTCTTCAACTCCTTCGCCTACTAAGCCAAGTGCTTCAATGTTTTCTACTGTTGCCTCTTTGCCATCAAGTCTCTCGATGATCAAGTTGGTAACTCTTAGGATTTCTGTATAGCGCTCACGCATAGGTGATGCATTTGCAATAGCTTCTTCTACTTCACCTTTAATTTTTTGGTAACGCTCGAAGTCTGCCATATCTTTTTTAGATACTTGCTCCTTGGTCATATCACCAAATTGGGCAGTATACTTTCTTAGTAATCTAGTAGCTTCAAGGTTGTCATGACCAACCTCACCATTGGCTCCACCAATAAAGTTCCAACCATGAATATCATCGATGTAACCATTTTTATCATCATCAATTCCATTACCAGGAATTTCATCCTCATTGACCCACATAACATTTTTTAGATCGTCATGCACTTCCTCAATACCGGAATCGATTACAGCAACAATAACTGTTTGGCTAGTCTTTCCTTTAAGCAATTCATCATATGCTTTGATAGTACTCATTCCTTGCACGCCGTCCTTTGCTTTATCTAAGTGGTGCCAGTTTTCTGCAGGCCCTTGAGCAGATAGGGCGATTGATCCCGCTATGAATAGAGCGGATAATGCTAAGTTTTTAATTTTCATAGACAGATTTGATTTAAAAAATAATGGCAGGACAATTTATCTTGGTATTTGTGTTTTATATAATACCGGATGCCTACTTATTATTAAAAGTTTTGATTCTGTACTTGCTAATATATTGAATGTAGCTGTACAAACGGAATTTTTCTTCGGCAAAAGGGAATTTTATGTATCAAGTCGTATATTTAAACGATAAATTCAAACAAAAATTATACCAATAGTATATGAAGAAATCATTGTTCTTTGTTGCGATTTTACCCTTGTTCTTTGCTGTACACACAGTCAGAGGCCAACATTTTGAAGTTGGAGCTTTAATTGGAACGAGTAATTATATAGGTGACTTGAGTCTGAACTCTACAAAGATGTACCTCAAAGAAAGTAATTTTGCAGGAGGTATGCACTTGCGATATAATATGAATCCCAATGTGTCTTTCAAATTGGCAGCCAATTATGTAAATATCTCTGGAACGGATGAAAATGCTCGTATTCAGGAGTTACGTAATAGAAATTTGAGTTTTGCTTCCTCCATGTTTGAGGGAATGTTTGCGGTGGAAGTCAATATTCCAGGATTTCAACCCTACGCATTGAATCAACCTTTTTCACCTTATTTGTATGCCGGGGTTTCCTTAACTCAATTTACGCCTCAAGCATTCTATTTAGATCAATGGTATGATTTGCAGCCGCTTCAGACAGAAGGGGTTAGCTATTCAAATACAACCTTTGGTATTCCTTTTGGATTAGGCGTTAAATTTGCTGTAACCGATAAGTTTAGTATTGGATTAGACTTTGGAGCTCGCTATACCTTTACCGATTATTTAGATGATGTAAGCGGCCATTACGCAGATGCTGAAGCTATGGTAGCAGCTGGTAACATTATAGGTGCCGCACTGTCCAATCGATCAGGTGAATTCTTGGGAGCTGACCATCCAGATATACCAACAGCCAACGAATTAAGAGGAGATACCAAATTACATGATATGTATTTTGTATTCGGCTTAACAGTGTCCTATCATTTCTTGGACAATGGTCTGATGCGCGGAAGAACACGAAACAGAAATAAAATTGGATGTCAAAGATTCTAGGTCTTTAATCCAAATCAAAATTAATCCATCAAGCCTTCGCAGAACCAATTTGCGAGGGCTTGTCTATTTTTACTAGGTAATATACGTTGCTGATCCAAGGGGTTAGATATATTTCCAAGTTCAATGTAGACCGCTGGAATTTTAGTTTCACGCAACACATATAAATCTCTGGAGGAGATTGTACCATTGTAATTCCCGTTTGCCCGATGGACGCTGTATTTGTGTTTTACTTTTTTATGTAGCTTTTGAGCTAAAGATTTACTTTTCTTGTCGTCTTTTCTATAGTAGAAGAATAGGTCTATTTGTTTTCTGTTTTTCCTAGAATCTACATGCACGAAAATAGCAGATTGCTTGGTAACTCCAGCTGCTTTATTTTTTTTATACAAGCTGTTAATAACATCGGCACGTTGTTTTAGCCTAGCCTTTTGATTTAAAGGGATGGCTTTGTTACCCCATACCACTTCATCCGTATCATGTGGTAGATAGGAATCGTCTCTAATACCATCATTATTGTCTCTGACGATAACATAGGCTGTTGCTCCATGAGCAATTAAATTTCTAGCCAATCTTAGGGAAACATCATACGCATATTCGTCTTCACAAAGCCTACTTGATTTCTGCTTATATACCGCACCTGGATCAGGTCCACCATGTCCTGCTACGATATAGAACACTTCCCCCTTGAGTTTGCTAGAAATATTTGGAACTTGCTTGTATTTTTCCCCAAAAATATCAAATGAGCCAGTGGAAGATAATCCAGTCATAGGCATGTCTGCCATTGGCACAGTTTCTGGGTTAGGTGTTATTTCAACTGCACTATTATTACAGTTTAAAAAATGGAATGGCACCCATAATACTTTGTCTTGTCTAAAATCCTGAGGCCTTAAGCCGGAAGCTGTGGCATTTTCGTTATAGTGTTGGATAGATAGCGCTAGATCGAAGTCATTTATGCCCAGCGTAGTTCGAATGCTTTTTGAATTAAATTCATGTGTTTGAATAGGTAAATAGTAGGACTTACCCTGCACTAAACCTTGATTTTGGCTGAGCGCATTTAGACGATAAAATTCATCTATATTACACTCGTATTGTGCAATTTGATACCTTTTCAAAAGGGATAAAACACCATCACCTTTTTGAGCTTCACTAACTACATAGTTAGGATTAGCCAGTAACAATCCTGTCGAACCAACTAGGATAATAGAAAGGATTAACTTCGAAAGTTTCATTTTAACACGATATTTCCTGGGAGTAATTTATTCTAAAAATAATGTTTTTATAAGTTTAACGAAATAGAGGCTTAAATAATTATCTTATATTCAGTAACAAAATATATGCCTTGTTCATTCAACGCAAAGTCAGATAAATGTTAAGAAACGTATTATATACCTGGTCGGATGGTGCTGAAATCACCATTTTGCATGCCTTAGCAGCTGCACTTATTTTTCTTTTAGCTCAGACGGTGATTCTATTAATTAATAGGAGATTGTTAGGCCTAATGTTTAAGGAGTCTTCTAATCAGCAATTTGATCAAGTTAAAATGCGCAGGTATACTAGATTTTTTGTCAATTTAGTTGCTATCGTTTTGCTTTTAGAAATCCTAAAGGTACCCACTGACTTTTTGTCTAAATCAATCGGTGTTTCAACAGAGGAAACAGGTGCTATTACCCTTGGTAAAATTCTCAATGTTATCCTAATTATTTATGCAGCGGGAGGAATAGCTTGGCTGAGTAAGAAATTTATTTTAACGCCATTTTTTAATAAGAAGAATCTAGACCAAGGAAGGCAACATGCCTTGCTTCAATTTAGTATGTATGTAGTATATACCTTGGCGGCTGTTTTTGTGTTAAGCCAAGTTATGCGAGACATAACAATATTAGCAGGTGCTTTCGCAGGTTTGGCAGTTGGTATAGGTCTTGGTCTTCAGCAGACCTTTAATGATTTGCTTTCGGGTATCATTATGCTAGTGGAGGGTACTATAGAGATCAATGACACGGTTATTGTTCAAGGAAAACAGGCAAAAGTTAAGAAGATTGGATTGCGTGTATCTACTTTAGAAACTCCGGATCAAATGATCTGGTTGGTACCCAACTCCAAGCTCGTTATTGATCATGTATTGAATTGGTCTCATAATAATAATGCCACTCGATTTTCTATAGCAGTTGGGGTTGATTATAAAACTACTCCGAAACAAATGATTCAAGTTTGGGAGGAAGTTTGTTCAAGCAATAAAACAGTACTTCAAAAGCCTGCACCTTCAGTTCAATTAGTGGCTTTTGGGGATTTTAGTATAAACTTTGAATTGTTCTTTTATTCCAATGCTTTTCATAACATTGAACAAATAAAATCAGATTTGCGATTTGAGTTATTCGAGGTGCTTAAAGCACACGATATTGATATACCTTTCCCTAAGCAAGTGATAGTAAGTTCTTCTAAGATTGATCCTCTGACTTAGGGCTTTCTTTTGTAGGTATAATCCCTGTTTTTTCGCCAAAGTATTCAACAAAATGATGCATATCTCGGGCTAGATCTTGATTTTGAGTGGCTCTAAAGTAAGTTTCCGTCATGGATCGAAGCGTGTGAAAAAAGAATCTATCCATTTCCATTACCTGCATATCTTTAGTCCAAAGATCAATTTTGAGGGTTTCTTTAGTCTTTTTTTCAAATATGGAAAGCATAAAGGCTTTACAAGCTTCTTTGCCATCTTTTGTACTAGCTTCCCAATTGATATTTACTGGGATTTTTTCCTCGTTCAATTCAACTTCAAGTACAATCTTGGACTTATTCTCACTCATCTTTTTTTTTTGCAAAGGTAATTAAATGGATTAAAAAGAGGAAGTATTTGTGTCCAGTCCGTTTATAGAAGCTCCAGCTTGTTTTAAGCCATTCAATAGGCCTTTTTGACCACCTAAGTGAGCTAGCCCTACTACCACAAAAAGTGCCTCATTTCGCGATGCTTCAAGTACGCTTTGTATCATCTTTGCATTCCTGTTATAAAGTAGAATTTGTTTGTATTTACCTAGGGATTTTATGGACTTTTTATACAGCTGTGCTTGTTTGCCTGCTGCATATAATTCAATGGTATGCTGAAGTGTTTTACGAGCTTTACTGAGGTTCTTCAGGGTGTTCTTTAAATTCTTCAAATGATATTTGGGATCTATTTGATTGATATATGCGTAATGATCTGTTACAGCTTCTATTCCTGCAGTTGCTATATTATTAGAGGTGGCAAAATCAAATATTTGTTGGTCTACATGTGGATTATTGCCCAATCCAGATAGTTGTTGCAGTAGGAAATAATGAATAAAGAAAGGAGCCAAATGATTCATTTGATCTAAATGAATACCTGTAGTCTTTTCGAAATGTTTATTGAATCTCTTGTATTGAGCCGAACTTAAATTGTTCCTCAAGCTACCTGTAGAATCAGTAGCCATTAGATCCATAGGTGGATTCTGCATGCCACTTAAGTCTGTTTCGTGCAAAACAAGATCAGCCTTGAGTACCCAAGGTTTAACTTTATTAACCTGTTGGTTAATGGCCTCAGAACCTAAGTGTATACTTCCAAAAATAAGAATAGGTTTGTGGCCTGGGAGATCCGCAGACCACAATAGATAATCCTGCTGACTTCTGCTCAATACTTAGTCGTATTTAAAAGGAAGTACTTTAGAATCTTTAACCGTGGATAGGGTTACTAATGTTTTAAGGCGCTCAATTTCTTCTATTTGACTTAAGGTCTTAAACATTAATTGTTCGTAAGCTGGAATATCCTTACAAACAATCTTAATCAATATATCACCCTCACCAGTGATGATGTAGCATTCGGTGATCTCATCAATTTTTTCAACTTCAGCAATGAACTTCTTCATGGCATTTTCTTTATGCCAAGCTAGAGAAACCAAAACGAAGGTTTTTACATTAAGACCTATTTTGATAGGGTCTACATGTGCGTGATAGGAAGAAATGATTTTTTGTTGCTCCAATTTCTTTACACGTTCAAGTGTTGGAGCTGGTGATAATCCAATTTTTTTAGATAAGTCTAAATTGGTGATTTTGCTGTTGTCTTGAAGAATTTCAAGAATCTTTAAATCTATTTTGTCCAGTTTTTCGGTTATCATCACAGAATAAATTATTAATTAGTAGTTGTAAATTAGCTATTTAGCAAATATAAGTTATTTATTTCGCTAATCTACAAAATTTTATTCATTTTTAGCCCTCAATAATGAGGGCTTAATAATAAGATTGTTGAAAAAAAAATATAAAGGGCTTTGTTATATTAAAAATTTATTATTATAATTGTCATACAACTACTATTTATGAGTTTTTCATAAATAATCTCTTCCCCCCCTTAAAGAGTATTGCGTACCCTCGCAACTAATAGCATCAGGTGTGCTTTTACTTGTAGTTCATTTTTAACCCAAACAATGTAAACATGAATACTATATCTGCAATAGCCAGCTTTTTTAGGCTGAGTGTTCAGTGGTTTTTACCGAACAATCAAATAGAAGGGGTAGAAAATCATATGAATGCCTTAAGACTGTCCAACATATTCTTTTTATGTATTCTGGCAGCAATTTTCTCAACAGGTACTGAACTTATTTTATTTAGCGCATATTCACTTACGCACTTTGCCTGTATTGTATTATTATTCCTAGGTGGTGTAGCTTTAAAATACACTGGGAGATTGGCTTTGGCTACTGAACTCTGTTTAATAGCCATATTCACTTTGAGTCTAAGTTTTTCAGACATTACATTTGTGCACTTCTTTTGGCTTTTTTCTACTTCCTTATTAGCGTTTTTACTATTAGATAAGGATCAAGCGGTAAAGAAAACAGTATTATTTATTGCCATATTTAGTCTGCAGTTGTTCTTTCAACAATTGAATGTATTAGAATTCACTGCTATGACCCAGATCAACGGTCCATTTGAATTCCTTATGGCTTTTGCCTTGTTCTTAGGATTAGGTTTTGGAATGAATAGACCTAAATCTATTCTTATAGACGAGTTACTTAATATAAGTAATGAGGTATGTAAAGAAAATGAGCAATTGAATGAGCAGCTTAGTGAGAAGGAATTCTTAATTAAAGCACTAGAGCGTGAATTAAAAGAAGTACGACAGTCTAATATTAAAAATGCCAATCAGAACTTAGAAACTAAGTTAAAGAATGCCTCCTTTGTGGAGGAATTAATTAAAGAATTGGATGATTAAAAGAAAAGCCGAGTTGAACTGATCAACTCGGCTTTTTTTCTTATGGGAAAATCCCCATGGCCATGTAATCTGACCCCATTTTTTCTACAGCACTTACAAAGGCTGCCGTTCGGAGATCCTTTACATTGATATGTGTATCCATGATAGCTCTTATTTGATGATATGCAGTAATCATGGTTTCTTCCAAGCCTGAACGGACTAAATCGATTTCATCAGCACCTCTAGCTACAAAAGTTCGCTCCAATTCTCCAACGACTTTTCCAGTGTGTGATTCAATAATACCCAACATCTTCTCATAAGTTTGTTGGTCGAATCGTTTTTCCATTCTTCCAAATCTCATGTGAGATAGGTTCTTCAACCACTCAAAATAAGAAACGGTAACCCCACCTGCGTTCAAGTATACATCCGGTAGAACTAGGATGTTCTTTTCTAATAGAATTTCTTCTGCACCAGAAGTAATAGGTCCATTAGCTGCCTCAGCAATTATTTTTGCTTGAATACGAGCCGCATTTTCTTCTGTTATCTGATTCTCCAATGCAGCTGGAACTAAAATGTCACATGGATATTCTAGAATAGCCGCCTTATTTTCTTTAGAGATGGTTTCAGTTTCAGGGAATCCTAGAATGGTGCCGTGTTCATTTCTGTATTCAATCAGTTTGTGAATATCAATTCCATTTGCATTATAGATACCACCTTCGTATTCACCTACTCCAACTATAACAGCACCACCTTCATCTTGGGATATTTTCCCCACAAAAGAGCCAACATTACCAAGTCCTTGGATGATCATCGTTTTACCTTTGATACCAGTACTTAGGCCTGCTTTCTCCATAT
>CAJXMP010000092.1 GCA_913056515.1 uncultured Lewinella sp. | reverse complement strand
CCCACTGGCATCCCAGGAAGGAGCAATGGAGTGTGCCATTTCATTGGTCACTGGCATAGTTTTGTTTTGTTCCATGGACCATAAGTAAATCCGCTTGAATCCTGTATCTGAACTTTTGGAATAGGCCAACCATTTGGAGTCTGGTGACCAAGTTAGACCTAAATCACCTCGTTCAATATTGCTGCCACCTACATCGATGGTTTGAATAGACTCACTTTCTAAAGTTAACACCTTAATTCGCACATCATCATCATTGAATGCGATGTGCTTTCCATCTGGTGACCAAACAGGCTCCCAACCCAATTTGGATTGTCCAATGGAAATATCTTTACTGCTGCCCTGACCGTCTTGATTCGTAATTCGCAATCGATATTGTTGATGTCCTTCATCGGTAAACCAAGCTATTTGAGAACCATCTGGCGACCAAATAGGTCTACGATCTGCTGCACCTGAACTATTGGTGATGTTTCTACTATTCCCGAATTCTACTGGGACGGTGAAAATTTCACCCCTAGCTTCCAAAATCGCCCTTTGACCGGTTGCTGAAAGGCTAACTGCAGAAGCTCTTCTACTCACGTCTTCCCATTTTTTTTCTGCCCAAGGAAAATCACCGATTACTTGAATCTCCAAAGCAGTTGTATTGCCATTGCTTGGGTTTAATAGATGCAGTTGACCATCTCTTTCGAATAATAGAGTAGATCCATTACCCGATAAACTTTTGATATCTGAACCTTCGTAGGTGGTCACTTGCTTCAGACTTTGATCTTTTACGCCATAAACCCAGACGTTCATGGTTGCATCCCGATCACTTAAGAAATAGATTTGGTCGCCCATCCAAACGGGTTGGATATCGGTGGTTTGTTCATTAGGGAGTAATGTTTCTTTTAGGCTTTTGGTGTCTAATATGGATAGAGGTGTATTTTGACCTCCTCGGTAAACCCGCCATTCCGTATCCCAACGTCTGATTCTATCAATAACCATTTTCTTTCCATCTGGCGAATAGGCAGCATCGGTTGCCCATTGCTCAAACATCTTGGTTTCGGGTCCACCAGTTTTTGATACTTGGTATAATCTATTTATTCTCGAAGGAGCACTGTCTCGATCGCTTACATAGAATATATGTTCACCGTCATTCGTCCAGCCCCGCACATAGGCACTGCTCGGATGAAAAGTCAATCGTTGTGGTTCTCCACCTTCAATACTTACGGAATACACACAATAGCTTCCTGTTCGATTGGATGAAAAGGCAATGTGCTTACCATCTGGAGAAATATGAGGTGCACGTTCTATAGCAGCAGTACTGGTAATACGCTTGGCTTGACCTCCTTCGGTGGAGCTTACCCATACATCACCTCCATAAATGAAAGCTATATGTTTTTTACCTAAGTCTGCTTGTTGAAGCAGCAGCGTACTTTGCGCATGATTAGATCCTATCCAGAATAGGCTTAGAAGTAATGATGTGAGCAGTCTATACATAATTCGAGTTTGATTTGCAGTTTTAAAAGATGATCGTATAAGTTAGTAAAAGGTGCAGTATTATTGAAGTTGTGGCTGAAGAATTCGATGGATGTGGATATAAAAGGGATGAAGCATAATTAAATCTTTATCTTTATTTGGATTAAGTCCAAATAAGATTAACTTTGTGATACCTAATTCCAAAGAAGTAACATGAGTAAGTGTTGTAAAAAGAAATGCTGTAAAAAGTACAAGAAGAAAGGCAAGAAGAATTGTAAATCTTGTCCAAAAATCTGTGGTGCTTGTAGTATGTAGGGTATAGGTTTCAGCGCTTTATTTATTAACTTGGTAGAAGTTGATAAATTAAACCTGAATTATGAAATATACTGCTACTCTAGGCGTCTTAGCCTTATTCCTTTGTAGCTTCAACCTACAAGTGCTGTCCGCACAAAACAACGTTCTCCAATATTTAGAAGAAATTGCCATCATTGACCAGAAGGTCATGATGCCCATGCGTGATGGTATTCGTTTAGCTACGGATATCTATAGACCGAAAACAGATGAACCTGTTCCCGTAATTTTTTCCCGTACTCCCTATAATTTCAACTCGTGGGGTGATGGAGAACAACGCACACGTACTGCACAACGTGCACTAGAAGCTGTCAAAAGGGGATATGCTTATGTGGTTCAGAATGAGAGAGGCAGGTATTATTCCGAAGGAGAGTGGGATATCCTTGGTGTGCCCCTAACAGATGGCTATGACGCATTTTCTTGGATGAAAGACCAGGATTGGTGTAATGGAAAGATTGGTACCTTAGGCTGTTCTTCTACTGCTGAATGGCAAATGGCTGTTGCTGCCTTGGATCATCCTTCACATGCGGCCATGGTGCCTCAAGGTTATGGCGCTGGTGTAGGTCGAGTTGGGGATATCAATGAACAAGGGAATTGGTATCGTGGAGGTGCAGAACAGATGCTCTTTTTCTCCTGGTTATATGGCGTGGAGCACGATAAGTTTAAGCCTAGAATTCCAGCAGGTGCCACTCAAGAAGATCTGATTCGAATCTCTAGATTTTACGATTTAGCACCGGAGAATCCACCGGTGGATATGTCAGAAGCGCTTCAGCACTTACCACTGACTGATATTCTTCAAAATGTTGGGGGTAAACGAGAGATTTATGATAAAATGATTGTGCGAAAGCCCAATGATCCAGCATGGTATGAAGGAGGCTTGTATCATGACGATATGGACTTTGGCGTTCCAAGCTTTTGGTTCGCTTCATGGTATGATGTTTCCATTACTCCAAATATTGCCTTGTTCAATCATGTACGCGCTAATGCTTCAGATCCAGAAGTAAGAGATAACCAGTATCTAGTGATTGCCCCTACTTTGCATTGTCGCTTTACTAGAGCAACAGAAAATACGATTGTGGGGGAGCGTAGTGTTGGTGACGCCAGATTGAATTACGATGAGCAAATTTATGCCTGGTTCGACCTTTGGCTTAAAGGTGCAGCGAATGACTTTAAAGAAACAACACCTCGTGTGCAATATTACACTATGGGTTCTAATGAATGGCAGGCTGCAGCTACCTGGCCACCGGAGAATACGGAGTTGGTAAACTACTATTTGAACAGTGGAGGGTCTGCGAATAGTTTGTATGGCGACGGTACACTTTCTACAACTAAGCCGAAGAAAGATAATCCAGATAGCTTTACTTATGATCCCATGAATCCAGTGCCTTCATACGGGGGAAATGTTTGTTGTACTGGAAATGCAGTAAAAGGTGGTTCATTTGATCAACAACACATGGAAACGCGCAATGATATCTTGGTTTATACCACGGATGTATTGGAAGAAGGTGTAGAAGTTTCAGGTTTTATCGAGTCTACATTATATGTTTCTTCTGATGCTAAGGATACGGATTTTACCATCAAGTTGATTGATGTATATCCAGACGGATCTGCATATAACCTGGATGAGACCATTCAGCGGGTACGTTACCGAGAAGGATATGATAAGGAGGTGTTTATGGAGGATGGCGAAGTGTACCAGGTGGATTTGACGCCTATGTCCACCTCGAATTATTTTAAGAAAGGTCACCGCATTCGTATTGAAATATCGAGTTCAAACTTCCCTCGATTTGCGAGAAATATGAATACAGGAGGAAATAATTATGATGAAACAGAGGGAGTTGTTGCCAAAAATCAAGTGCATCACTCTGCTGCTTATCCGTCCATGATTCGTTTACCTATTGTTAAATAATAAAAAAGAGCCCTAAGTGGATATGCCACTTGGGGCTCTTTTTGAAACATACTTGAGTATAATAGCCCTTTCATTCTAATCTTTTAATAGATTGGGGTGTTGATTGTTTTTACCCAATAGAATTATGAAAGAAAAGACCGTAAGCGAGGCGATCACATATCGTCGTTCCGTCCGGAAATACGATCCCTCCAAGCCTATAGATTCTAGTATTGTCAAGCAGTGTTTAGAGCAGGCGGTGCTGGCTCCAAATAGTAGTAATATGCAATTGTGGGAGTTCAAGCATGTTACTTCTGCATCGACTTTAAAGCGGCTGGTTCCCTTGTGTTTTAACCAAAACGCAGCGAAAACGGCCCAACAAATGGTTGTAGTAGTGGTTCGGAAAGACCTTTGGAGAAAAAGAGCCCAAGCTAATTTGGATTATGTGAATCAACAATTTCCCCCCAAACCTAAAGGGGAGCAGAGTAATCGAGAGAAAATGGCTCGTAATTATTACGGAAGGATTATCCCATTGGTATATAATGATCTCTTGTCCTGGTCTCGATACCTTACCATGATTTTCACAGGTATTGTTAGACCTATTTATAGAGAGGTCCTCAAGCAAGACATGCGTGTGGTGGCGCACAAGAGTGCGGCCTTGGCTGCTCAAACGTTTATGTTAAGTATGGCAGCGGAAGGCTATGACACTTGTCCTATGGAAGGCATTGATTCCTGGCGCGTGAAGAAGGTCTTAGGATTACCAAGAGGAGCCCAAATCAATATGATTATATCCTGCGGCGTTCGCATACCCGAGGGGCTATATGGGGATCGCTTTAGAATTCCTTTTGAGGAAGTGTATAAGGAAGTTTAACTGCTACAATATAACACACAATTGTATTGAATTACTCAGTTTTAGACTCTTGCTCTGTTAAGTAAGCGTCTAGTTCTTTCATTACAGCCTCTGCTTCTACAAATTTCTTATCTGCTTCTTTTCTATTGACTTTAGAGAGTTGGTTATACTCTTTCATTAATTGATCGTATTTCTTTTGTAGCTGCTGCGCTTTAGATTTCTTTTTGAAGATACCGAACATGTTTTTTCTTTTGGAAACAAATGGACGCTTAGTAAGTTGACTGAATCATTTAATAAGTTTGATTTAATTTTTAGTAGCATCAGGATTGTTTAATTTCTTGCTAAAATGATTAAATTGAATGATTACTAACTGAAATTCAATAGATTATGATTTTTCACATTACCGCTACACATACACATGCCACGTGTTATGCCCATCATGAAGACAAAAGAGATTTATTTGTAAAAACCATAGCTAGTGCAGGCGAACATGGTATAGAAGTTAGGTCTTGTCTGGTTAATGCAGGTGCGCACAAGATTTATTTAGTGATAGAATCAGATTCTCTAGCCGATATTACCACCTGGATGGGTCCCATTTTAGATTTGAATGATTATGAAACTATGCCTGTAGTGGATATGAAGTCTGCTATAGAGAGTATCACTGGAGAGGGATAATATCCTCTAATGGATTTATATTGCCTAGTATTAATGGATGAAATCATGCTCCACATCATTTAAATGTGGAGCTTTTCTTATAACCTTGATTCATCAATTTCTTATATTAAGTTCAGAATAAAGGATATTTGATATTATGCAACTTCCACCTGAGCTAATCAAACACTTACGTGAAAAAAATGTCATACTGTTCACTGGGGCAGGTGTTTCCATGAATTTAGGCCTACCGTCCTGGTCTAAGCTTATCGATTATATGGCTGGATTATTGGGATATGATCCAACTATTTTTCAATCCAGCGGCAATTATTTAGAGTTAGCTGAATATTACAGTATAAAAGAAGGGTCATTAGAAAAGTTGGTGCAGTGGATGGACATACATTTTCATGCCAATAGTATTGATGTTGGTGCATGCCCTATCTATAAACAGATTGTACAATTGGACTGGCATCAGATTTATACCACCAATTATGATAATTGGATAGAGCGTGCTTTTAAACATTATAAAAAGCCCTTTGATAAATTAATTGGTATTGCAGATTTCACCAAGTCTGCATCTGGAGAAACACAGATCATCAAATACCACGGGGATTTTGAAGATCATGAGTCTATTGTATTAACAGAGACCAGTTATTTTGACAGACTCAGCAAGGAACACGCCCTAGATGTGAAGTTAAAGGCTGATTCACTGGGTAAATCTATACTGTTTATTGGATATAGTTTGAGTGATTTAGATATTCGATTACTGCTGTATAAGCTTCAATGTCTTTGGGGCGAGAGTATAGATCATGAATTACAACCTAAGTCCTATATATTCCTCGCTAAAGAAAATCCTATTCAAGACTTGGTACTAGAGCATAGAAATGTTGTACCGATTGTGAGTTCTGAAAAGGATCCAGGAAAAGCATTAGAGCAATTCTTAAACACCCTGGTAGAAGCTATAAAGTAGAAGATCTTTTTTCGTCCTTTAGATTGCTATTTATATAGGTATTTGTTCTATGCGGTTTGTTATTAATTTATTGACTAACAACTATTTATAGAGGTCAATGTATTTGTAATTACCTTTAATAAAAATTGCTATTCAAGTATTTTTTTTTGATATTCGAGTACATCTCAAACTCAATCTATGCACGGAATAGTAAACAAAGCAATACAAGGACTAGTCACCGAAAATTACGGACAGGAAACTTGGAATAAAATTAAGGAGCGAAGTAATGTCCAGACAGATTCGTTTATCAGCACTGAGCCATATCCTGACGAATTGACCTTCACTTTAGCTATATCTGCCTCCGAAGAATTAGGTGTATCTGTAGAAGACGTACTTAAATTATTTGGTGAGTACTGGATTTTAAAGACTGGAATGGAGCACTATGGTCCATTAATGAAATCAGGAGGAAAGACCTTTCAAGAATTCTTGGTTAATCTACCTAATTTCCACTCTCGGGTAATGCTTATTTTTCCTAATGTTACGCCACCTGAATTTCAAGTAACTGAAATTGAAGATAATACTTTAGTGTTGCATTATTTCTCAACTCGTTCAGGCTTGACCTACTTCGTATATGGTCTGATCAATGGTATAGGTAAAATGTTTGATAAAAGTTTGGATATAGAGATCATCAAGCTTAAGGATGCAGGGGATGATCATGATGAATTTAAAATTCGATGGACTTAAAGGGATCAAATAATCAAGCGGGTTACTTTTCTAAACAGGTATTAGACCTAATATCACCCTTTTATTTTACACTAGATAAGGACTTGCATATCCTTACTGCTGGAAAAGGTATGCTTAAGTTCGACCAACACATGGTAGGTCGTTCGTTCCAGGAAGTATTTAGATTTAGACGCCCCTTCTCAACTAAATATGAATTTGATTCCATCAAACAATACACTAAGCAGATATTTATTCTGGAATATGTCGAGTCTGACTTGATCTTGAGAGGTCAAATGATCCATATTGAAAATGAGAATGAACTACTTTTCATTGGCTCACCATGGGTGACCAAAGTAGATGATCTAGATAAATATGGATTGTTGATTACAGATTTTGCATTAAATGATACCACTCCAGATTTACTACATGTTTTTCAATCTCAGGAAGTTGCTATGAATGAGATCAAGATGCTTTTGCAACACTTGAATGAGCGAAGGCAGGGACTAGATCAAAGTCAATCACTCTACAAGCAGCTTGTCGAAGAAGCTGGTGACATTATTCTAAGAACCAACAAAGAGGGACAAATTAGTTATATCAATCCAGTGGGAGTACGGATATTGGCCATGGATGAATCTGAGATTATCGGTCAACATTTTACTATGCTGATTCAGGCTAATCAACGTGAAGTGATGCGCGATTTATTCGTTGAACAGCTAAGTTCAAGTATTAGCACGAGATATTATGAATTCCCATTTGAGCCTTTAAAAGATATGCAAACACCTTGGTTTGGATTTAATATCAACCTATTATACAAAGAAAAAGAAGTATCAGGGATTCAAATGGTGGCTCGAGACATCACAGAGCGTAAGCAATTTGAAGAAGAATTGATGAAAGCGAAAGAAATTGCAGAAGAATCTGAACGGGCAAAGGAGAAGTTTTTAGCAAATATGAGTCACGAAATTCGTACTCCAATGAATGCTATTTATGGTTTGGCTAATATTCTCAAGGGGAAGGCACTTGATCCAGAAGATATTGAAAGTGTCAATGCAATCAACATGTCTGCCAAAAACTTAATTAGGATTGTAAATGATATTCTTGATTTCTCTAAGCTAGAATCTGGACATGTCGAATTTGAGAATAGAAACTTTTCTTTGCAGCAAGTATTGAAAGGAGTAGTCCAGACTTTGAGCTTTGAAGCAGAGCAAAAATCCTTGGAATTTCTTACTCATGTTTCTGCTGATGTGCCTAATAATTTGGTAGGAGACGAATTGCGTCTACGACAAGTTTTACTGAATCTATGTAGTAACGCCATCAAGTTTACAGAACATGGGCAGATTAATATTCAAGTTGAAATAGCGAGTAAACATGCTAAAACTTGTGTATTAGATATTCGTGTCAAGGACACGGGTATAGGGATTCCAGCAGAAAAATTAGGTTCCATCTTTAATAGTTTTACCCAAGCTTCTGGAGATACAACCCGAAAGTTTGGGGGCACTGGTCTAGGATTAACCATAGCGCATGAATTAGTTACCCAGCAAAAAGGGGATATCCAAGTAAGAAGCGTAGTTGGTTCAGGATCTGAATTTATTGTTACCCTACCATTTGAATTACAGCCTATTCAATCTGGACAAGCAGCCTCAGATTCAATGGATTATTCCTTCAAAGAATTAATAGGATATAAGATTTTAATAGCAGAGGATCATCCTATGAATCAGCTTTTAGCTAAGAAGCTGTTTAAGAAGTGGAATTGTGAAATCGAATTTGCGCACAACGGCATTAAGGCGCTTGAAAAATTGAGGTATCAATCCTTTGACCTCATTTTAATGGACTTACAAATGCCCGAAATGGATGGATATCAAACGACCTCATATATCCGAGAACGTTTGGAGGAGCCCAAGCGATCTATTCCAATTATTGCCATCACAGCACATGCTTTGGCTGGAGAGAAAGAAAAATGTTTGAGTTTAGGTATGCAAGATTATATTTCAAAGCCTTTTGATCAAGAAGTGCTTTACCGCAAAATATTGGAACAACTTTCCTCTTCCTCCGTATCAGAACGTTAAATAAGCCTTAAATAGCAAAGGATAGGCCACCCTAGGTGAAATAATAGCATCTTTATATAAAGTTGCTTACTTAATGTAAATCCTAGTCAATGCTAATACCTGGATTGAATGTCATTGATGGACAAGTATACGGGGGGTGATAACAGTAAGCAATCAAGAGGCTATTTATGAAAGATATCTAGTCCTCCAATCGGAAAGTCAAGCTCTAGCAGATGCTTATTATGATGAAATATATAGTGACCCGAAACATCCTGATCGAGTTCAAGGTATGCCTATGCAGCAATTTGATACCGAATTGAGCCTTTGGATACAAGAGCGCAAATAATTAGCATTTTCATTTCATTTGAGTAGTCATTCAAGTATTTTGTGTCAATCAATTACCCAATCCATGCAAAAGATTTCATTAAAACTAATCATCATATCTATTATAACGGGCATTTTTATGGCCTCGGTTTTTGCTTACATGGATTATAATGATGGCGAACCTTTCGATCTAAGTAGATTCACTATTCACGCCATAATTTTTGCACTTCTTCAGATTATCCTTGATTTCTTTTTTTCTGAAACGCCTGTAAAAGAAGAATAACCTGCAGGAGTAGTTTATCTCGATATCTTAAGAGGATCTTTACCATTTGATGGAAAGCTTTAAATGGAGCTTCTTACTCGATAGAATTTTTTAGTTTTTAATGGTGTTCTTAATTTAGAAACATCAATTAAATTATGCGTGCTCTATTTATACTAGGATTATTTCCATTTTTATTATTGGCTTGTGCAACTAATACTGATGGTGAAAATAAGATTAAAGATGATAATGCCCCACATACAGACTCGTTACAATCTCAAAGAGCATTAATGGACGAAGGTAATGCCTCAAAGAGAGACCTATCAGAATTGACTTGGGATAGTATCAATAAGCAGACTCCTTTTACTACCAATACTTTTAAGTATAAGCGAACTACTAATAAAAAAGTACTGGGTTGGCATTGTTATGAACAAGGAACATCCTACCAAGCCTATAATTTCGACTTATTATGGGCTGTATCTTATTTCTCCTATAAGGTCAATCCTAAAACTGGAGGATATCACTCCATTAGTGGCTGGAGGACTACAGA
>CAJXMP010000091.1 GCA_913056515.1 uncultured Lewinella sp. | reverse complement strand
GAAATACTGCCCGAAAGTCCATTTATACCATCAATCAAGTTGAAGGCATTTATGAGGAAAATATACAGGAGAACACTAAAACTATAGGCAAAAATAGGAGGTAGCTGATACACTCCAAACAAGCCGTGAAAACTATCCAAATAATAGCCAGACTTAAATACTAATATACATGCAGCTAAGGTTTGAGCAAAAAACTTCACTCTAGGACTGAGCGGAATGATATCGTCTCGTAAACCAATTAGAAAGAGAATCAAAAGCGCACAAATGAGGTATTGAATCCCGCTGATATTACCAAAATCCAACCATAAGACCACAGCAAAAATCAATCCAGCAAATATACCTACTCCCCCCAAGGAAGGTGTAATAAGCTTATGTGAACGCCTTTCACCGGGTTCATCCACTAGATGTTTCTCATTCGCTATTTTGATTACCGAAGGGATAACAAAATAGGTCATGGAAAAAGCAGTGATGAAGGCTAAGATTATTTCCTGCATTTGATGTTAGTATTGTAAATGTCTATTGAGTCAATTCTTTAAATCGTTCTTTTAAATCCTCAAAATCACTAGAGTCAAAAAAGGATTCGATACCATTAGCATCTTCTGAAGAAAACAACTGTCTAATAACGCTAGTTCCGTAACGAATCTTTAAATATTTCATGGTTTTCAGCCAAAACTTACGACGCTGCCGCTTAGTCATCTGCTCTTCGTGATGCTCATAGCAATCTTCCAAGAAGTGCTCAAAGCGCTTGTCATGGATAGCCCATTGTTTAGACTCAAAGTCCAAATTAAGCGTGCCAACCTGATCCACAAAATTCTCAAAATTATCTAGTAATGCGTCGGGGTTTGATCCACATTCCAGTTGACTACAAGAAGTCAAAACCCCTAAAAGAACTAAAGAAATAAATACTGATAGATGCTTCATATATGCTTAATGGTCTAAATAATATAATACTTCTTCCTTTAAATCAAAAGAAGTACCTCAAATCCAAGTAATTTCCTAATTTTGTACAAATATAGAACGGAAAAAATTCGTTTATATTGGTAAAGTTCTATCGTGCAGCGAACAATTTAGCAGAGTTCAATGGAGTTGATTGATCAAATAGACAGAAGTAATATACCTGAACATATTGCCATCATAATGGATGGAAATGGCCGCTGGGCCAAAAAGCAAGGTAAACCCCGTGTCTTCGGACATAAAAATGGTGTAAAAGCTGTACGGGAAGTAACTGAAGGTTGTGCCGAATTAGGTATCAACTATCTAACCTTATATGCCTTTTCCACTGAAAATTGGAACAGACCCAAAATAGAAGTAACCGCCTTGATGACCCTATTGGTTGAAACCATTAAGTCAGAGGTCAAGACGCTAAACAAAAACAATATCCGCTTAGAAACTATAGGCAATACCGAAGCACTACCTGAAAAGAGTAAAAAAGCGCTGCGTAATGCTATAGCAGAAACTAAAGATAATACGGGGCTCTGCCTGATTCTAGCACTGAATTACAGTGCTAAATGGGATATTATGCAAGCCGTAAAATCTATCGCTCAGAAAGTAGAGGATCAATCCTTGCATGCCGATAGTATTACTGAGTCAGATTTCGAATCTGCACTGTCTACCAAGAATATTCCTGATCCAGAATTACTGATCAGAACCAGTGGAGAGAGTCGAATTAGTAATTTCCTGCTTTGGGAGATTGCTTACGCCGAGCTATTTTTTACGTCTGTGCTTTGGCCAGATTTCACCAAAGAGCATTTGGCAAAAGCTATTTTAGATTTCCAAAATAGAGAGCGCCGATTTGGTAAAACCAGTGAACAAGTCCAATAATTTTACTTTGGTACAACCCTTAGGCTTGTTTTTTCCTCTTTCTCATGTGTCTAAATCGCAGAATAAACCCTTAAATTCTAAAGAACAAGAAAGATTTTGCGATATTCGTCATTGATTTAAACTATAAGTGCCAACCTTATATAACATTATGATAAAATTCGAACGATTACTACATGCAGGATTAGTGCTTTTAGTCCTTTTTGTTGGAATTCAAAATATACAAGCCCAAACAGTTGATTACTCTAATCCTACAGAGTATGAAATTGCTGGTCTGAAGGTAGTTGGAGCAGATTACAGCGACGATAAAGCTATTCTTTCCATTAGTGGATTGAAGGTTGGAGATCGTATAGCTATTCCAGGAGTAGAAACGCGTAAGGCGATTAAGTCTTTATATAAGCTCAGGTTATTTGATCAAGTTCAATTGCAAATTGAGAAAACAGCCGGCGACCTAGTATTCATTGAAATTGTAGTCAATGAAAGACCAAGGTACCTCACACATAATATCAAAGGGATCAAGAAAACGGCCTCGGAAGAAGTCAACGAGGAGATTGCGAAATACTTAGTTAAAGGTGGTATTGTTACGGAAGACATGAAGGCCAGTGCAATTAATGCCATCAAAGGTTACTACAGAGAAAAGGGATTCCTAGACACTGAAGTGAGTATCGTTGAAACAGTAGATGAAACTAGAAAAAACACCATTCGACTAACCTTCGATATCGATAAGGGTGAAAAAGTAAAAATCCAAGACATTACTTTCTCTGGAAACACTATGGTGCCTTCCAAAAAACTTAGAAAGCAATTCGAAGAAACTAAACGTAAAAAGCAAATCTTCGCCAACTCCAAGTTTGACGAAAGCTTGTATGAAGACGATAAAAAATTATTGATAGCATATTATAACACCCTAGGTTATAGAGATGCCAGGATCGTATCTGACTCCATTTGGAGAAACGAAGAAGGTCAATTGATGCTACACCTAAATGTACACGAAGGGAATCAATATTATTTCCGAAACATCACCTTCAAAGGGAATTCAATCTATGAAGATGATGCCCTTTTCCAACGACTTAAAATTGTAAAAGGAGATGTGTATAACGAAGAATTATTACAAACGCGTTTATCCTTTAGCGAGGACGGTCGCGATGTGAGTTCACTTTACATGGATAATGGATATTTATTCTTCCAAGTTGATCCAGTTGAAGTGGCTATCGTAGGTGATTCATTAGATCTAGAATTGAGAATCTTTGAAGGTCCTCAAGCTACTATTGACAAAGTGATCATCAAAGGGAATGACCGTACGCATGAGCACGTGATCCGTAGAGAAATCCGTACACGTCCTGGAGATAAGTTCAGCCGTTCAGACATCATTCGTTCTCAGCGGGAGATTGTAAACCTAGGCTATTTCAATCCAGAAACCTTAGGTATTAATCCGAAGGTGAATCCACAAAGAGGTACTGTTGATGTTGAATATACCGTAGAGGAAAAACCATCTGATCAGCTAGAGTTATCTGCAGGTTGGGGTGGATTCGGTAGAGGAGTTATCGGAACCTTAGGTATTTCATTCAACAACTTCTCTGTACGAAATATATTTAAGAAAGAAACTTGGTCTCCACTACCACAAGGAGATGGCCAACGTTTATCCATACGTGCACAAACTAATGGTCGATTTTTCCAATCGTATAATGCATCTTTCACAGAGCCTTGGCTAGGTGGTAAGAAACCGAATGCATTTACCTTTGCGGCCTTCCATACGAAGTTTGCACAAGGATTGACTTTTGGAGATATCAACCCGACTAGAACCTTCTCTATTACTGGTTTGACTATGAGTTTGGGTACTAGATTGAAATTCCCGGATGATAACTTCATCACGTCTACAGCATTAAACCTGCAGACCATCAATCTGAATGATTGGATCTCTTCTGTATTCCAAGATAGAAATGGTAATCCAATTACAGATGGAAGCTTTAACAACTTCTCCATCACTCAAACGATTGCCAGAACAACAGTCAATAATCCATTATTCCCAATGGAGGGATCTAGCTTTACATTGAGTGGACAGTTTACATTGCCATACTCTTTGTTCAGAAAAACAGATACCCAAGATCTACCACCTGCAGAACAATACAAGTGGGTGGAATACCACAAATGGAAATTTAAAGCAGAGTGGTATACAGCCTTGGTTGGTAAGCTTACCTTAAAAACGGAAGCTAAGTTGGGTATGGTTGGAGCATACAGTAGAGACAATGGTATCTCTCCATTCGAACGGTTCCAGCTGGGTGGTGATGGATTAAACAATCAGCAATTCGGTGCTTTCAACGGTACAGATATTGTAAGTATGAGAGGATATGAAATCGATGATATCGAAGCCAACAGAATTGGTGGCAGACAAACGGCTACTCCAATTTACAGCAAATATACTGTGGAGTTAAGATATCCTATTTCACTGAATCCAAACTCCACTATCTATGTAATGGCCTTTGGTCAAGCGGGTAATGCATGGCAGGATTTTGACAGCTATAACCCATTCGACTTGAAGCGTTCTGCTGGTATGGGACTTAGAGTATTCCTTCCGATGTTTGGTATGTTAGGATTCGACTATGGTATTGGATTTGATAATGCTAATCCAGTAGGAGATACCTTCTTTGCACGCTACGGTAACTTCAATATTGTATTAGGTTTCGAGCCAGAATAATTAGCAGTACAAACTAATAAAAAAGCGATAAGGATATTCTTATCGCTTTTTTTATGTTTATTTTGGTCAAAAGACTTTTTATGAAAGCCATTCATATTGATCCAGATATTAGAAAAGCGCAAACACCACCGACTGACTTCTATACCTCAGCGGAATACTTTCAAACCTCAAAATCGGCTGTTTTTGCATCAAGCTGGCAATATGTGTGTGATGTAAACACCCTATCTGCCCCACAAACAGTATATCCATTTGAATTCTTAGATAGCTTTCTACCCGAGCCACTTTTAATGAGCACCGATCAACAAGGGCAGACCAGGTGCTTATCCAATGTGTGCACCCACAGAGGCAAAATATTAGTAGAACAAGCAGGTAAATCCAGACAAATAAGCTGTGGATATCATGGAAGGTGCTTTAGGCTGGATGGTTCGTTTAAAAGTATGCCTTGTTTTGAGCAAGTGGAAGATTTTCCAACTGAAAAAGATAACCTGCAAACCTATTCGACAGATCACTTTGCCGGTCTACAATTTTGTAGTTTAAATCCCGCTTTCAGCTTCAAAGAATGGATACAACCTGTTCAAGATCGGCTCGGATGGCTCCCACTTGATCAGCTCAAATTTGTAGAATCTGCCTCCAAAGATTATGAAGTCCAGGCGCATTGGGCATTGTATTGTGACAATTATCTAGAAGGTTTTCATATCCCTTTTGTCCATCCTGCTCTAAATAACGCTATCGAGTTTGATGAATACTTCTATGAAACCTTCCCCTTCGCTAATCTACAAGTAGGAATCGCAAAAGAAGGAGAGCCAGCATTCGACTTACCTAGGGATAGTCCTGATTATGGTAAACGTATCTATGCGTATTACTTTTTCATGTACCCTAATATCATGCTGAATTTTTATCCTTGGGGCCTTTCCTTGAATCTGGTCAAACCGATAAGTAAAGAGAAAACAAGAGTAGAATTTAAAACCTACGTCTTCCCAGAAGTTGCACTTGATCCTGCAAACCATGCCTTGGACGAGACAGAGTTAGAAGATGAAGCAGTAGTAGAATCAGTACAAAAAGGTTTAAAAGGTACGGCTTACACCAGAGGTCGCTATGCACCGGAAATGGAAATCAATGTACACCATTTCCACAGATTGCTCTTTGATCAAATCAATCAAAACCTTTAAAATCCGTTATTCTTTTTTAGGATAACTAGACAAATACCAATCATTAAGACAGAGAAAATAGATCCTACACGAATCCAGAAATTACGCTTGATCTGTATCTTAGAAACAACCACTGACTTATTAGCCTCATTAGGCGAACCAGGGTCATAAATCATTTCCCAATTACTCTGTCGCAAGTTGTTTAATGTGGGATCTAGTAAGGAGAGGGTAAATAAAGTATCTACCGCGGGAATGTTATATTTGAACTCATCCACCAAAGCGCCTTCAGCACTATAAATACTGATGGATTCTTTCCGTTTATTTAATCCAAAGCCAAAATCACCTACCACATTATAGCTCAGAGGGAAAACACTGGCAAAGGCTTTCGCATCTTGCGCAATAATCAAATAGTCTTTGGCACCAATCAAGGCTTCGGGTAAAACAAAACTATTTTTATCGTCGTAGAAGGTAAATCCAGTTAAATCAATCGTTTGATCAGAGCTATTAAATAGCTCTACCCAGTCCCCTGAGTTCTGGTTATTTCCAGATACTTCATTGATGACCAACCAATCCGCTGCTGGAGAATTGACCTCTTTGAACACGGCGCGAATAGCCATACTATCCGACTTCAAAGTCAAGCCAATAGAAGCTTGAATATCTAACACTGCTCCGTTGGATTGCTCCCAATGAGAAAAGACAAATCCTTTCTGAGCTTCGGCGGATAACTGAACAGGGTAGTTTTCAAAATAAACTCCGTCAAATGACTGCCCAGACTCAATCTCGATATAATTATTCAAAAGAATGCTTCCTCCTTCCTGTGCCATTAAGGATAAGTGACGCATATTGCCCGTATCAAACTTATCCATCAAGTGCCAACGTACATGTTGTGGACGCTCCCCAGCAAAATTTCGAATAATCTTGACTTGGTTCTCCCAAGAATCTCGATTCAATTTCCAGCGATCATGATGACGCCCAATCTCAGGCTCCAACATCTTGTAATAAAAATCAATACAAGAATTCACCCTAGAACTGGTGAAGCTATAATTCAAATGATCAGCAAATCGATTGACGAAGGCTGTTTCGAATGATTTGTTTTCTAATAATTTTCTCAGAATAAAAGTCGACCAAGGCGGATTAGGCCAATTAGGTCCATCTTTCTCTGTGTGAAAATCTATTGAATTATTCTTGAAGGCATTTTTATTGTGTAAACCAAATCCATAATCCGTATCGTATAGGACCCAGCGCCATTTACCTTCAGGTGTTTGAGGTCTCCAAAACTTTATATTCCCTCCAGCATCTCTATTGTCGAAATAAATTTGAGCAATTTGATAATCCATGAAATTCTCCACATCCATCAACTGCTCCAACTCAATGAAATTATTCTGGTCTGATAGATCAGCCTCATTGAGAAACTCCAACATATTGCTATAATGCGAAATTCTACCTTTTTTACGAGCCAGTCGATGCTCTAACAAATCAATACTATCCTTATCCACTCCTTTGTTATGGTGTGCGATAAAATATCGATTGACCTTTTCCCTGATGTTGTAAATACCCCAGTAATAACCATTGATATAGACATGAGCTGGTCTTCCATCTTGCTTCTCCAAATCCCATTTCTCCACTAGAGAAGTCATCATCAAATCTCTGAAATGCGCTTTGTCAAAATCACTTCCACTATTCCGAAGCACTAAAAATTTGAATTCATCTAAACCAGACTTTCCAAAAATTGGATATTTGATTCGTTTATCTCCATACTTCTTGCGCGTAACCACCGCTAAAGACTTTTGAGGAAACAATCGGCTTATACCTCCGAATAACCTGAAACCAGCACCTGACCTAAATACACAGTCTTCCCCAATAAACAATTCTGTATTCATCGGATATTCATCCCTATCCCAAAAATTGGCTCCAGGTAAAGACCAGTGCGAGGTATCATAATCACTCCCTTTTACAAAAAGACCCCTATCAGGATCAAACAAAAGTGTTGGATCGATTCCTAAGGAAATGACGGCTAAATTCGTTTCCGGTTCATTAATGAAATAGGTGTTTGCCTCGACCTTTGATTGATCTCTTCCTTGTACTACGAATGCTCTAACAATAGTGGTTGAAGTGATTAGAAAAGGTTCTTTATATAAGAATCGCTTTTTGGCTTTTGGAGTCGACCCATCAGTGGTGTAGTAAATTTTAGCCTTAGGCTGACTAGCAATCAATTGAACCCGCTGAGTATCTTGGTAGAATCCACCCTGTGGTTCAAACTCAAAAAATAGCTCCTGCTCCTCGATAAGGTCGAGTGGTTTGCCTTGCTGGCCAGCAAGTGGCAAACAAAAGACGAGAAGAACGATGATTTGTATTAATTGCTTCATGCACTGGGTAAACTGATACAAATATAGTTTTAAATAGACACTATATAAATAAGGAAATTTATAATTTGTTACGAGTGATACAAGTTTTAATTTATTTAGGGATTCTGTTACTTTTATAAAAAAAACAAATGGGCCAAATATTATCCAAACTTATATTACGATTACTTGGGTGGAAAATCAAGGGTTGGAATTTCAATGGATTGGATAAATATGTCATTATTGAAATTCCCCATACTTCCAATTGGGACTTTCCACTGGGCATTTTACTTCGTGGCGCCCAAGCAGCTCCCCACGTTAAATTTGTCGGAAAAAAATCCTTGTTTAAATGGCCTTTTGGCTATTTATTTAAAGCGCTGGGTGGCTACCCCGTAGACCGTAAAAAAAGTCAAAATTTCGTGGATTCTATGGTTGAAATTCTTGAAAAAGAAGATCGCTTTGCCATTTGTTTAGCGCCAGAAGGTACGCGCTCGTATACCGACTCACTCAAAACTGGCTTCTATTACTTAGCGGTAAAAGCAAAGGTCCCTATCGTTATGGTTAGCTTCAATTATGCGAAAAAGGAATTGGTAGTAGCTGAACCCTTTACACCTTCAGGGAATTATGAAGCAGATTTATCTATTCTAAAAGCATTTTATGCTGATAAAGTAGGCCTTTATCCAGAAAACGCCTTTAAGTTTTAAGGAAAGCTAAAGCAAAAAATACCGCACTTAATCCCACTAAAATTCCTTGAAATACCTCCTTGGGTTCATGAGCTTTTAACAACAGCCTCGCAGTTCCTACTATTCCCGTCAATAAAACGGCAAGCAGAAACCAATAAACAACAGGAATACCAATAGCACTTTGAGGACTTAAACTTAACCATACTTGATCAACGGGGCTACGTAAGAGTAGTAAGAAAAATCCTAATGCACCACCCATACCTACTCCGTGCGCTGAAATCTTGATAAAGTTATTGATGAAAAAAGCCATAAACAGCCCTATAGCAGAACCTAAAATAAAGACTACATATAGTCTAGGCACTTCAGCATTATTAATCAAATTCACTGTCAGCCAGATATAAAAAATACCGGTTATGATATATGGTCCAATCCGTTCTTTAGAATCACTTAATTCAAAGGACTGCACTAAGCCTAGGAATTTCATCATCAAGACAGCTATAATCGGAATTACAGCGGTAGTAAAGAAAATCATTAATAGAAAAGGAACCTGTGCATCCAGCGAATGAACTCCGAAGCTGTAAGGATCTACTGCTAGGTAGAAGAGGGTCACATAGGTGATAATGAACAAGGGGTGAAACAGCAGAGACACCAATTTTGAAATGCCTTTAATCATCTCGCTTTTTATGCAAAAATAATCAATTATTTAATTCTTCCATCCGGAAACTTACTCTTCTATTCTTTGCCCTACTTTTTTCTGTTTCATTCGAAGAGATGGGTTTATCTGCGCCATAGGCCGCTATTTGTATCCGACTTGGGTTTGCACCCAGTTCAATCAATTGATCTCTAATGAGCTTTGCTCTTTCTTCCGAAAGTCTCAACAAATTATTCCACTCACCCATATTATCCGTATGTCCTTCAATGACAACCAAGAACTTAGGATCCTTTTTCATTCGCTCTAGTAATCTTTCTAGTTTATGTTGAGCTCCTTGAGCGTCTAACACCTCCAGTGAAGTTTGTTTGAACAAAATGATATGCTCCATTCCCCGCTCGAATTTCACTTTACTCAATTGAAGTTCTAAATCTCTACTCAGGTCGTAGCTCTGTCCAATATATACCTCAACGGTATTGGTAAAATATCCATTCTTTTCTGCAGTAAATCGAATCTGTTTTCCAACGGGAATATCGACCGTAAATCGTCCATTTGAGTTGACGGAAATACTCCGGGCATAATCTGATCCTACCACCTCTACACTTACTAATGAACGTAAGGTCTTCCCTGATTTTAAATCACTAACGATCCCATTTACTTCGATAAAAACATCCTCCTCTAGAGCATAAGGGTACTTGAAAATATCCATAGAACCCTCCCTGTTAGACGAAAAATACATTCGACCATGCACCTCATCAAATTGAGGCTGACTATCATCAGAATCTGAATTAATAGGTGCTTCCAGCTTCTGCGGTGACCCCCAATCTAACCAACTTTCACCCTTCCGCTTGGAGTAATAAATATCCATGCCCTGTGAACCCGG
>CAJXMP010000090.1 GCA_913056515.1 uncultured Lewinella sp. | reverse complement strand
TTTCTAATATATAGATCCTCTTCGTTGAGTTTGTGACCTCTAAAAATTGGGATAATGCCTTGCTCAATGAGTTCTTGATATTCTTTTACTGTTTTGACATTTTGTGCGAAAGCAGTCCAGGAATCACTAATTGAACTCATGCCAAGACCAATCATCAGTCTAGTATTATTCGTGGTATAACCCATAAAGTTTCTGTGCAGTTTTCCCTCATTAAAATGGGTATATAAATGATCTGTCTTTAATGCAAAATGATCCATTCCTATTTCTTCATATCCGTTGCGCTCCAAAGCAGCTTTTCCCTCTTCATATAGTTCTCTTTTGGCTTCATTAGACGGGAGGTCATTCTCATCAAAGCCTCGAGATCCAACCCCTTTAATCCAAGGCACATGAGCATAAGAATAAAAGGCTAGTCTATCTGGCCTAAGGGTGTTTGTAAGCTCTATTGTTTCTAACATGCCTTCCAATGTCTGGTGTGGCAGCCCGAAAACTAAATCATGGCTGATAGACGTGTAGCCAATATCTTTTGACCAATTATGCACTTGAACAACATGTTCAAATGGTTGGATTCTATTAATAGCTAGTTGAACTCTTGGATCATAATCTTGTACTCCAAAGCTTACTCTTCTGAATCCAACATCATATAATGCTTGTAAGTGTTCTTTCGTAGTATTATTTGGATGCCCCTCAAAGGAAAACTCATGGTCTGCTGTTACTGTACAATCTGCCTTAATAGTGTTAATTAAATGTGATAAAGCATCCGGACTGAAGAAGGTAGGTGTACCTCCTCCTAGGTGGATTTCTTTTAATAGCGGTTTTTCTTGAATGACTTGAAGATAAAGTTTCCATTCCTTGATAACTGCTTTAATGTAGGGGTCTTCTACTTCATGTCTTTTTGTAATGTGTTTATGACAAGCACAAAAAGTACATAAAGATTCACAGAAGGGTAGGTGGATGTACAGGCTAATGCCATATGATTTCTCCTTTTGGTAAGTGTCGTAAACAGCTTGTTCCCAATCACTTAAGTCAATTCCTGTTTTATCCCAATATGGAACGGTCGGATACGACGTGTATCTAGGTCCAGGAACATTATATTTTCTTATCAGTGCTATATTCATACTCTACTCAAAATAAAGGACAAAAATACTATTACCCATTTTTTAGGTAGTCATATCCGTGTAAACATTAATAGAGCTCAAAGTTAAGGAATCCACTATATTTTGGTGTATCTAATATTACACAATGAATGTTAGTAAATATATCTTCTTTACATTTGACTATGTCGGGTAGATTACCTTATTTTTGTAAAGTAACAGACGCTTTTAGAAGAATGCACAGGACAGACAAAGAAAATGAATTGTTTAGTCTCTTGCAGGATCTTGAAATAGACCATCAAAAATTTTTAGTACTCCAACAATTACTTAGCGAAGGATGGGAAATGGAACAGGCACTGGAAGAACTAAAGGATGTTAATGATAGTTTGGCTTTAGAGTTAATACACAAGGGTATGACTAAACGAGAAGCCTTATATGAACTAAACATCATAGCAGATTAAAAAAAAGCTCCCATTCGGGAGCTTTTTTCATTTACATTAAAATGGTCAAAGGGCTATAAATAATTCGTTTACAACATCTTAAGTGGTAAAAACATGATTGTTTTGATAAATTTTGTCCTTTAAAATGTTTTGCCTTGGATGGGGTAAGGTTTATATTAAGGGCACATAGTAAATGGTGCATATGGAATTAAAACAACAGGATCTCTTAAAACTACATTATGGAAATCGATTTGAAGATAAATTGATTGAAGCTATTATTCAGGATGGGATTTACAAAAGCGTAAAACAGGGTGATGTATTAATGGATTTTGGCTTAAGGGTTTCAAGTATGCCATTATTACTTAATGGCGCTATCAAAATCCTTCGAAGAGATGAGGAAGGAAGAGAGTTATTATTGTATTTTTTAGAAAAAGGAGATACTTGTGCCATGACATTGACCTGTTGTTTAGGTGATTCCATTAGTCAAATCAAGGCAGAGGCAGAGATGGATACCGAATTAGTATTGATTCCTATTCAACGCATGGAAGATTGGCTGATTTATAAGACTTGGAGAGATTTTGTTTTTGATTCTTATAATGCCCGATTATATGAAATGCTCGATGTTATTGATAATCTTGCGTTTCATAATATGAATGAACGGCTGCTAAAATATCTGCAAAACAAGGTATTGATAACTAAGAATAGAATGCTTTCTATTTCACATCAAGACATAGCAGCTGAGTTAAATACTTCTCGAGTAGTCATTTCTAGATTACTCAAACAATTCGAAAAAGAAGGTAAAGTTATCCTGCATAGAAATAGGCTTGAACTTAAATGAACCAACTTGAATATCATTTAGTTGTGTAACATATATCACCGTTCTAACCATTTATAGCCTTTATTTTTGTTTTTTATTTATTGACCTAATAAAAAAACTATGATTTTGGTTGAATGGTTAAGCCAGCCCTGGCCTTGGTATGTTTCAGGTCCTTTAATTGCTCTTGTTATGTTCGGATTGATCATGGAAGGTAAGAGTTTGGGCATGTCAGCAAATCTTAGAACCATTTGCACTATGAGTGGTGCAGGTAAGTTTTCTGACTTCTTTTGTTTTGATTGGAAGAGGGACCGTTGGAACCTTATGGTTTTAATAGGTGCCATCATGGGAGGTTTTATTGCCAGTTATTTTTTGGATGCGAATGCGCCAGTTATTTTGGCTCAAGACTCTATAAATGCACTTTCTGATATGGGATTCCAGGATGCAGGTACGGCTTTCTTGCCAGAAAAGATCTTTGGCTTGGCCTCTAATAGTGCTATTGTGCTAATGATTTCAGGCGGTTTTATGGTTGGCTTTGGAGCTAGGTATGCAGGAGGCTGTACTTCTGGCCATGCTATAACTGGATTAAGTCATTTACAGTGGCCTTCTTTAATTGCAGTAGTAGGATTCTTCGTCGGGGGCTTAATTATGACTCATGTATTATTCCCTTTAATATTTTAATCGAGCTATGAAGTATTTAAGATTTTTAGCCTTAGGTGTTTTATTTGGAGTAGTGTTAATGAAGTCTCAGGCTACATCCTGGTTTAGGATTTATGAAATGTTCCAGTTTGACTCTTTCCATATGTATGGAATTATTGGGAGTGCGGTTGCTATCGGATTGGTAGGAGTTCTTCTGATTAAGAAAATGGGTTGGAAAGATTTTGACGGAAATGCTATTCAATATGCGGATAAAAACAAAAGTGTTCCTCGTTATTTAATTGGAGGAATTGTATTTGGATTAGGTTGGGCTTTGTCTGGTGCTTGTCCTGGTCCAATGTATGTGCTTTTAGGTAGTGGATTTTATTTATTACTTATTGTAATACTTGGTGCCGTATTGGGTACTTTTGTTTATGGTTTGGTACGAGATAGGCTCCCTCACTAGTATATATTGGAGCAAATTGGAACCAATCCTATAATTACCAAATTATTATTTTAGAGTAATACGTATTCATGCAAAAGTTCTTTCCATTTCTATCTTGGATAAAAGATTATAATCTAAAGACCTTTTTAGCTGATTTGCCTGCAGGTCTTACCGTAGGAATTATGCTTATTCCTCAGGGAATGGCCTATGCTATGATTGCAGGTTTACCACAGGAATATGGATTATATGCAGCCTTAGTCCCACAAGTCATCTATGCAGTGATGGGTACTTCTCGGCAGCTAGCTGTAGGTCCAGTTGCTATGGATTCATTATTAGTGGCAGCGGGTCTAAGTGTAATTGCAACAGTTGGAACTGAGTACTATATTTTATTGGCAGTCACCTTGGCATTTGTTATGGGGACTGTTCAATTCCTTATGGGGGCGTTTAAGTTAGGCTTTCTAGTCAATTTTCTCTCCAAACCTGTAATAAGTGGATTTACATCTGCCGCAGCTTTAATCATTGGATTTAATCAAATTAAGTATTTAGTAGGGGTTGATATTGTTCGAAGTAATCAAGTCCATTTGATTCTGGTTGATTTTATTAAAAAAATAGATCAAGTTCATCTACTAACTTTTGGAATTGGTCTTGCAGGGATAGTTCTAGTTAAAGGCATGAAAAAATATGTACCCAAAATTCCAGCTGCATTGGTATTAGTAATTGCGGGCATATTCCTTGTGAAATTAGGGGGGCTGGATACATTAGGAGTGGATATTGTTGGTTCTATTCCAAGTGGATTGCCTGCCTTCAGTTTGCCAGTATTAGATATGGAGGTATTGACGGAATTGTTGCCAGTGGCAGTAAGTTTAGCGTTGATTGCTTTTATGGAAGCTATTTCGGTGGCCAAAGCAATTGAGATGAAGCATACTGAATATAGAGTTAGACCTAATCAAGAGTTAATAGCTTTAGGAGCAGCCAATATTATTGGTTCACTATTCCAAGCATATCCAACTTCTGGAGGATTTTCAAGAACTGCTGTAAATGATCAAGCAGGTGCCAAAACTGGTGTTGCGGCAATGATTAGTGCATTAGTTATTGGTTTAACCTTGTTGTTTTTGACTAGTTGGTTTTATTTGCTCCCAAAGGCCTTATTAGCCTCAATCATTATGGTAGCTGTATTGGGCTTAGTGGATTTTAAATATCCAATTACTTTGTTTCGGAATAGAAAAGAAGAGTTTTTTTTATTAGTCTTTACTTTTGTAGTTACGCTATTAGTGGGTATTACAGAGGGAATATTAATAGGGGTAGGACTGTCATTACTCCTGTTGATCTACAGAACAACAAAACCCCATTTGGCTGTACTGGGAAGGATTGAGGGGACCAATTTATACAGGAATATTGAACGATTTGAGGGAGTAGAAACGAGTGAGGATACTTTGATTATTCGATTTGATGCTCAATTATATTTTGCGAACTCGAATTATTTCAAAGAACAAATCAATAAGGAAATCAATGCCAAAGGCACTGCGTTGCGATCAATCATATTTAGCTGTGAGGGAATTAATTATATGGATTCTTCAGCAGGTGAGATGCTTTATCAATTTTTAAAAAAATTAAAAACAGCAGAATTGAACATCGGTTTAGCTGCGGCAACAGGACCGTTTAGAGATCGTTTAAAGAAGAGCGGAATTATTGATTTATTGGGGGAGAACTGCATGTTTAATACCTTGGAAGAGGCGGTGGAGTGCATAAATGGAACAAAAACAAGAACAGCATCTTCAAAAATAATAGCAAATCAAACCAATATTTGATGTGTTATAGCCTATTTTTGTAAGGTGATAAGTGTAACAATTGATACGAATGAAAAACTGCCACAGACTTAACTTGTGCATGTATTTCAAAGACTTTGTGGCAATTAATTTATAGAGCAGAAACAGATTAATATAAATGAAAGTAGAACAGATTTATACCGGATGTTTGGCGCAAGGAGCCTACTATATCGAAAGTGCAGGAGAAATTGCTATTATTGACCCTCTTAGAGAGGTGCAACCATACATAGATATGGCTAATCAATCGGGTGGTAAGATTAAGTATATTTTTGAAACGCATTTCCATGCAGATTTTGTAAGTGGACATGTTACTTTATCTGAAAAAACAGGTGCACCTATTATCTATGGGCCTAATGCTACACCAGCTTTTGATGCTTTGATAGCAGAGGATGGCCAAGTTTTTAAGTTAGGTGAAGTTGAAATTAAAGTTTTACATACTCCCGGTCACACTATGGAGAGTACGACTTATCTGCTCTTAGATGAGTCTGGAAAAGAATATGCAATTTTTAGTGGCGACACCTTATTCCTTGGTGATGTGGGTAGACCTGATTTAGCTCAAAAGGCTGCAAGTATGACCCAAGAAGATCTAGCTAGTATTTTATATGATAGTTTGAGGAATAAAATCATGACACTTCCAGATAGTACTATTGTTTATCCAGGTCATGGAGCTGGTTCTGCTTGTGGTAAGAACATGAGTAAGGAGACGGTAGGTTCTATTGGTGATCAAAAAGTCAATAACTATGCACTACGTGCAGATATGACTAGGGAAGAGTTTATTGAAGAAGTTACTGATGGCTTAATGCCACCACCAGCATATTTCCCACTAAATGTAAAAATGAATAAAGAGGGATATAAAGACATTGAGGAAGTGATATCAAGAGGGGAGAATGCACTTAATCCAGAGGCTTTTGAATTAGCAGCTAATAATACTGGAGCTTTGGTATTAGATGTTCGTCATCAAAAAGATTTTGTTCAAGGGCACATTCCAAGATCTATTTTTATTGGTTTAAATGGAAGTTTTGCACCATGGGTAGGTGCTTTGATTAAAGATGTGGAAACACCCATACTATTAATTACTCCTGAGGGTAAGTTGGAAGAGGCTATTACTCGTCTTTCTCGAGTTGGTTTTGATAATATCCTAGGGTATTTAGAAGGTGGTTTTGAAGCTTGGGCAGCAGCTGGAAAAGAGACAGATATTATTGAAACGATTAGTGCTGAGGCTTTTGCAGGCTTAGATCGATCTGAAGATATGCATGTATTTGATGTGCGTAAAGAGGGTGAATATAAATCTGAGCATGTTGTTGACGCAGAGCATACACCACTAACTTTCATAAATGATCATCTAGCAACATTTAAATCTAAGCAAGGGAAACAATATATGCATTGTGCAGGTGGATACAGATCAGTAATAGCTAACTCTATATTGAAAGCTAGAGGTATCCATGGCATAATTGATGTGTTAGGTGGTTTTGGAGCTATCAAAAAGACAGATGCGGAGGTAACCACATATGTATGTCCTTCAACATTGAAATAATATAGACTATACAATGGATTAAGTATTGTAATATCGGACGGGCTTCAATTTGAAGCCCGTTTTAAATGTTAAGTAATGATAAAGTGGATTACAGATAATACAGGCCTTTTTTTGATCGCAAGTTTAACCTTAGGTTTAGCTCCTTTTTTACCTGAACCTCACCTTTGGGGAAAGCTCCGATGGATTTTGGGAGGGGCAAAAGGCATGCAACTGATGGATTATTTTGATTTAGTCATGCATGGATTTCCCTGGCTGCTATTAATCCTTTCTATTGGACTCAAAATCACATACAAAAACAAACTAGATTAATAATTTACTTATTCTTTTAGCCATGTGTAACAATTGTTACTAAGTTTGGGCTACAAGAGTCTTATCTTTAAGTAGTTATAAATAAACACAAAACGAGTTTGGGTTCAAAACTATTGGTCTCAAAACTCATTTTCAGACTTGCTATGGAAATTTTAAAGAACCAAAAGCTAGACTTGACAATAGTTTTATTTGTTTTTCTAGTATGCTGTTTTGTATCTTTTTTCGTACAATTGAATTAAGCACTTGATTATTAATGATATTATTTATTCTTAATTAAGGAGTGTTTTTAGGTTTTAAAGGAGATAATTTTATTATAAAAACATAGCTGTCAAAGACAGTCTATTAATTTTTGAGTTAGTAATTTAGGGTATTTCCATTCATTGGATTTACCCTTTTTTCTTTTATCGATATTTCGTCCTTTTTAGGATAATTCTTTATTATATTCATAGATCATTAATAACCATTAATTTATCTATGAAGCTGATTAAATACACCTTGTTCTTTGCTATTTTGCTGTTCACAGGAAGTGAGACAGTTGCACAGGACAAATCCGAAAAAAGTAATGTTGAAAAAGCTTTAAGTGGCTTTACATTTAGAAGTATAGGACCTGCTTTCATGTCAGGCCGTATTGCAGATATCGCTATTGATCCAAGTAATGAAAATGTATGGTATGTGGCAGTTGCTTCTGGTGGACTTTGGAAAACTACTAATGCTGGAACAACTTGGACTCCTCTTACCGATAATCAATCTTTCTATTCCACAGGATGTGTGACCATTGATCCGCACAATAATCAAAAAATCTGGCTAGGTACAGGTGAAAATGTGGGTGGACGACATATGGGTATTGGCCATGGATTATTTGTTAGTGAGGATGGAGGTAAAACCTGGAAGAATTCTGGTCTAAATCAATCTGAACACATCTCTAAAATTATAGTACACCCTAACGATCCTAACACTGTTTGGGTTGCATCACAAGGTCCATTATGGAGCTCAGGCGGTGAGCGTGGACTGTATAAATCTACGGACGGTGGTGCGACATGGACGAATACCTTGGATATCAACGAATGGACTGGTGTTACAGATCTTGTAATTGATCCGACTAACCCAGATGTATTGTATTGTGCTTCTTGGCAACGCCATAGGAATGTAGCCGCATATATGGGTGGAGGTCCTGGGACTAATCTATACAAGTCTACTAATGGCGGTGATTCTTGGTTCAAAATCGATAATGGCCTTCCAAAATCTAATATGGGTAAAATTGGTTTAGCTATATCGCCCATGAAGCCTAATGTGCTTTATGCAGCTATCGAACTAGAGCGAAGAACAGGGGCAGTGTATAGATCGGATAATAGTGGAGGAAGTTGGACTAAAATGTCCAATACAGTTTCTGGAGGTACAGGTCCGCATTATTACCAAGAGCTTGTTGCTTCACCTCATCAGTTTGATAAAATCTTTTTAATGAATGTTCGGGCCTTAGTTTCGGAAGATGGGGGTAAGACCTTTACTACCATGAACGAGCGAGGCAAGCACTCTGATAATCATGCGCTTACTTTTAAAGCTAGTGATCCGAATTACTTGTTGTTTGGATGTGATGGTGGAGTGTATGAATCCTTTGATAATACCAAGAATTGGAAATTTGTGAATAATCTTCCGCTTACCCAGTTTTATAAACTGGCTGTAGATGATGCAGAACCTTTTTATAACATATATGGAGGAACACAAGATAATAATACACAAGGTGGACCATCTAGGACCTTTAAATCCAATGGAATCAGTAACAGCGATTGGTATGTGTTGCTAGGAGGTGATGGGCATCAGCCAGCAACGGAACCTGGGAATCCAAATATAGTTTATGCACAGTGGCAACAAGGTAATCTCTATCGGATAGATAAGAATAACTTGGAATCAACATATATCAAGCCACAAAATAGAATGGGAGAGGACTATGAGCGTTATAATTGGGATGCGCCTATATTGGTAAGTCAGCATGATCCTAAACGCTTGTATTTTGGTACGCAACGGGTTTGGCGTTCTGAAGATCGAGGCGACAGTTGGAATCCAGTTTCTTCTGATTTAACTAAAAATGAAGAAAGGTTAAGTTTACCGATTATGGGTAGACAGCAAAGCTATGACAATGCTTGGGATGTATATGCTATGTCTACCTATAATACCATTACATCATTAGCAGAATCTAAGGTTAATGAAAATGTCTTATATGCAGGTACAGATGACGGTATTATTCAATACACTAAAGATGGGGGTGCTAATTGCACCAAAATGACAGTTGCTCAGTTGCCAGAAGTGCCCGCTTCAGCGTTTGTAAACGATATTAAAGCCGATATGTACGATGAGCAAACTGCTTACGTGGCAATTGATAATCATAAATTTGGGGATTATAGCCCTTACTTATTCAAAACCACTAATGGGGGTAAAAAATGGACATCTATTACGGATGGAATTCCTGATAATACCCTTATTTGGCGTTTGGTTCAAGACCATGTAAATCCGAATTTATTATTCTTAGCTACAGAGTATGGTGTTTATGTAAGCTTCAACCAAGGGGATAAATGGCATAAATTTTCTAATGGTTTACCAACTATATCGGTACGTGATTTAGCCGTTCAAAAAAGAGAAAATGATTTGGTATTAGCCACTTTTGGTAGAAGTTTTTACGTACTCGATGATTACAGTGCATTAAGAGACCTTACGGAAGAAAATTTAGATAATGATGGCTTTATATTCCAACCAAGAACAGCTCTTCAGTATCAACCTATGAGAGGAGGTTCTTCTAGTCAAGGTGGTTCATTTTTTACCTCCGATAATCCGGAGTACGGTGCGATGATTCGTTATTATGTTAAGGATGGTCAGCAAAGTATGAAGTCTAAAAGGAAAAAGGCCGAAGGGGCTTTAAAGGATGGTGATATACCTTTCCCTGGTTGGGATGCACTAGATGCTGAAAAACAAGAGGCTTCTAATGAATCCATTGTAATTATCAGAGATAGTGACGGTAATGTAGTTGACCAGCTCAGCCAACCGTTAAGAGCAGGAATGAACCAGGTCAACTGGGACCTTAAGCAACCATTTACCACCACCGTTAATTTAAATTCAAGAGGTGATTACATGGGGGCTTGGCGCTTTAATGTGGATGCTGGAACGTATACTGCGCAATTATATAAAC
>CAJXMP010000089.1 GCA_913056515.1 uncultured Lewinella sp. | reverse complement strand
TGCTGTTCATTGTAGCAAGCAATAACGTTGCTAACATTGAGATGGTCATTGCAAAAGAAGCGTTATAATTCCGCTCAAGATTCTCTTTGGTAGTCTTTAAGATTTCTTCTTTGGTCATTACTTCGAAATCTTCATTCGCTGCCTTTATTTCTCTGAACTGCTCGGGATCTTCCATTTTCTTCTGGATAGCCGTATAGGTCTCAGAGATCTGGTGCTGATTGAATTCAGGATCGATCTTTTCGTAATAGAAATAGATGAAAATACTGACAATGACAGCGTACGGTAATCCAGCTGACAGTCCATTCTTAATGTCTTGAAGGGCATTTCCTTGCTCTGTAGCTCTTCTTTTGTGTAAGTATAACCCTACACTGATAGCAAGTAGAAGGAAGAGCATGTTTAACAATACTGATGGAACAATATTGTAGCCTAATGCACCTGTCCAGAAGAAGATAATTTTGGACGTTATCCAAAGTAACGCAAAACCGAGTCCTGATAGAACCGTTACCTTCATTTTATCCGTTCATTGTTACAAGGAACTCTTCATTCGAAGAAGTTTGTTCCATTCGTTCTTTCATGAATTCCATAGCCTCAACAGGTTTCATATCTGCCAAGTGATTTCTCAGGATTAGCATACGCTGTTGTGTATCCTTATCTTGTAATAAGTCATCACGTCTTGTACTAGATTTCGTTAAATCAACTGCAGGGAACATACGCTTATTAGCTATGTTTCTGTCTAGTTGAAGTTCCATGTTACCCGTACCTTTGAATTCTTCGAAGATAACGCCATCCATTTTTGAACCAGTATCAATTAGCGCAGTTGCAATGATGGTCAATGAACCTCCACCCTCAATGTTTCTTGCTGCACCGAAGAATTTCTTTGGTTTGTGTAATGCATTGGCCTCTACACCACCTGATAGTACTTTACCAGAAGCTGGCGCTACGGTATTGTAGGCTCTAGCCAAACGTGTAATGGAATCCAAAAGGATTACTACATCGTGACCTGACTCTACTAGTCGTTTTGCTTTTTGAAGTACAATACCTGCCACTCTTACGTGATTATCTGCTGGCTCATCAAAGGTAGATGCAACAACTTCTGCATTTACAGAACGCTTCATATCTGTTACCTCCTCAGGACGCTCATCGATCAAAAGAACCATCATATAAACCTCTGGATGATTCTTAGAAATAGCGTTAGCCAAATCTTTTAATAAGAACGTTTTACCAGTTTTAGGTTGAGCTACAATCAATCCTCTTTGTCCTTTACCAATTGGTGTGAACAAATCCATCGTTCTAGTGGATAAATCTTTAGAGGTAGTATTCAGATTGAATTTCTCATTCGGGAATAGTGGTGTCAAGTAATCAAAAGGCACTCTATTTCTAGTTTCCTCTGGTTGTAAACCATTGATACGACCTACTTTTAATAAAGCAAAGTATTTTTCACCTTCTTTTGGTGGTCGGATAGCACCTTGAACAGTATCACCAGTTTTAAGTCCAAATAACTTGATCTGGGATGGTGATACGTAGATATCATCTGGAGAGGTTAGATAGTTATAATCTGAAGACCTTAAGAATCCGTAGCCATCAGGCATCATTTCTAAGATACCTTCTCCTTCAATTACACCGTCAAGTTCGATTTGGAATTTAGGTTTTTCAGGTGCTCGATTTTCGTCTTGCCTTCTGTCATCCTGTCTTCTATCGTCTTGATTTCTGTCGTCTTGTCTTCTTTGATTTCTTCTTTGCTCTTGATGATTATTCGATCTGTTATCATCATTGCGTCTCCTTCTGTCATTATTTCTATTTCTATCTCTATCTCTTTTTTCTAGTTCTTCAAGAGGAGATAGTTTCGTTTGTGGCTCACTGGATTCTTCTGTTGCATCTTGTCCAGGATTTGCTTTATCCTCAATGCTTACATCATCCCACTCTTCTTTGTTTGAAGAAGACTTGTCCGCTTTTTTAGTGTTTCGAGCATCTGCTTTTTTCTTGTCGTTAGACTTAGATGCTTTTTTCTTTGGTTTCTTCTCAGTTGCTTCTTTGGAGGCGGGACTAGGGGCAGCGTTTTCCCCTGCTATAGCTTGCTGGTCAAGTATTTTATAAATAAGGTCTTGCTTATTTAGTCTCTTGAAACCTTTTACATCAAGCTTTTCTGCAAGTTCCTTAAGTTCAGGAACGAGCATATCGTTTAATTGTAGTATATCATACATGATAGTAGATGGTAAAATTTTTGAATTGAAAAAAATGAGGGATAAAGTGATAGATAAGTACTTTTGGTAGCGAAGTTCCTTTGGAGGGACATAATTTTTCGCTTGAAGATCGAAATCTATTACCTTCGATTAAGACAAAAGTAAGATAATTTTTAATATAAATGTTATCTTTGCACAAATAATTTAAACCTTTTTATTCTAAGATAACGTTGTAATGTTTTTTAGTAAAAAGGAACAACCACCGATTTTCTACTCTATAAAAAATCTTAAAAATGTTAGAAATATCAGTGATCAGAAGAGATACTGACCGTGTTAAACGTGGTCTAAAAGTACGAAACTGGTCTGAAGAACAAATCCAAGTAGTTGATCAAGTATTGGAACTTGATGACAAGAGAAAACATTTGCAAGCGGAGATAGATTCGATGAAGGAATCAACCAATAAGTATTCCAAAGAAATCGGTGATTTATTTAAGTCTGGTAAGCAAAATGAGGCGGCTGGTTTGAAGCAAAAAGTGGCAGACTTAAAAGAACAGGTTAAAGGCTTAGAGGAATCATCAAAGATTGTTGTGGAGACTTTGAATAATTTGATGTATTCTATTCCAAATACGCCAAATGATTTAGTACCTGCAGGATCTACGGAAGATGATAATGAAGTATATCGTGATTGGCCAGGGACCTTACCTGATTTAGGTGAGGATGCCAAGCCACACTGGGAATTGGCCAAAACTTATAATCTTTTTGACCTAGAATTAGGTGTAAAGATTTCAGGGGCAGGTTTTCCATTATATAGAGGCCAAGGAGCTAAACTGCAGCGTGCATTGATCAATTTCTTTTTAGATCGTGCAGAGGCAGCCGGCTATGAAGAAGTTATTCCTCCGCATTTGGTTAATGAAGATTCAGCGCGTGGTACGGGACAATTACCGGATAAAGAGGGACAGATGTACTACATGGAAAAAGACGACTTATACTTGATTCCAACAGCAGAGGTTCCAGTTACCAATATATTTAGAGGGGACATTCTACCTGAGGGTGATTTTTCACATAAATTATGTGGGTATACTCCATGTTTTAGAAGAGAAGCAGGGTCATATGGTGCACACGTTCGTGGACTAAATAGAGTACATCAGTTTGATAAAGTTGAGATTGTTCGAGTGGAACATCCAGATCGCTCGTACGCTGCATTGGACGAAATGTTAGCGCACGTTTCTGCTCTATTAGATGATCTGAAATTACCATATAGAATTCTGCGTTTGTGCGGTGGCGACTTAGGATTTACATCAGCAATCACGTATGATTTTGAGGTGTATTCAGCTGCTCAAAAGCGTTGGCTAGAGGTCAGTTCTGTATCTAACTTTGAAACCTATCAATCTAATCGATTGAAATTAAGGTACAAAGAGGGTAAGTCAAAGCATTTGGCGCACACCCTGAATGGATCTGCATTGGCTCTAGCTCGAATAGTAGCTGCCTTGTTGGAGAACAATCAATCTGGTGAAGGAATAGAAATTCCTGAAGTGTTGAGGCCATATATGGGTGGTAAAACTCATATCAATTAATTTGGCTGAGTTCTATGCATACATTAAATTAGATATCTAATTAAGTAACACCTTATAAAATATAGAGATGCAAGAGGAAATAGATATGGCTATGGAAATCTTGAACGAGAGTATGGATACCAAGCTAGAACACCTGAATAAAGAATTATCAAAAATTCGCACCGGTAAAGCTTCTCCAAGCATGCTTGGAGGGATTATGGTAGACTACTATGGTTCGAGTACACCTATGAATCAAGTTGCTAATGTTACAGCTTCCGATTCTAGAACCTTAGCTATTCAGCCTTGGGAAAAGTCCATGCTCGCTCCTATTGAAAAAGCAATATTTGAAGCGAACCTTGGTTTAACTCCCATGAATGATGGTGAAATGGTTCGTATCTCTGTACCACCATTGACTGAAGAGCGTAGAAAAGAGCTTGTAAAGATGGCTAAAGCATCTGGTGAAGATGCCAAAGTAGGTATGCGTTCATCTCGTCAAAAAGCGATGGATGTTGTAAAAGGAGCTGTAAAAAATGGCTATCCAGAGGATGCAGGTAAAAAGGCAGAGACCGATATTCAAAATGTGATCAATGCCTCAACCAAGCGAGTGGACGATATCGTTCAAAGTAAAGAATCAGATATAATGACTGTATAAAAAAAGCCCGAGTTTTACTCGGGCTTTTTTTATTTAGATTTCAAAAGAATAATCGGACAAATAATTTCTTCTAGGGATATGCCCCCGTGTTGGAAGGTATCCTGATAATGCTTTTTGAAGTGGTTATAATTATTTGGATACAGGAAGTATTTATTGTCTTTAGCAAATATGTATTTAGAGGAAAGATTCGGTGTAGGCAATCCTGCTTGCTCTGGCTTTTTAATCTCTAATACATCTTTTCTTTCATATTGAAGGTTTCTCCCTTCTTTGTATCTCAAATTTGTCGTCGTGTCTCTATCGCCAACCACTCTAGATGGTTGTGCTACTCGAATAGTACCATGATCCGTACCAATGATCAATTGGAAGTTTTTACCTTCTAATTTCTTAAGTGCAGACCATAAGGAAGAGTTCTCAAACCAAGATTTGGTAATGGAGCGATACGCTTTTTCATCTGAGGCCAATTCTTTGAGTACCTCCATCTCTGTTCGAGCATGTGAAAGAAAGTCAATGAAATTATATACAATTACGGTAAGGTCATTATTTAAATAATTCTGAATATTATCATTGAGCTCTTTAGCTACTCCAACATTAGTTACCTTGATATAATCTGTTTTGATTTCTTCTCTAAAGGTCCGCTTGATTTGCAGATCTAGGAGTTCTTTTTCATAATTATTCTTCCCTTCTTTTTGATTATCATATACCCAGTATTGTTTGTAATGTTTCTCAATGTCACTAGGTAGCATACCAGCAAATATGGCATTTCTAGAATATTGGGTAGATGTCGGCAGGATACTGTAGAAATAGTCTTCCTGTTCAATCTTAAAGTTATCGAGTAAGATGGGCTTGATGGTTTCCCATTGGTCATAACGCAAGTTGTCTAGCAATAAGAAAATGGTCGGTATATCTTTATCCAAGTTAGGGAATATTTTTTCCCGCATCAGTTTGTCTGACATAATTGGGCCATCTTCATCTTTAATCCAATCTATGTAGTTCTTTTCGATAAATTTGGAGAATTCATTATTGGCCTGCTCTTTCTGCATCGATAAGATTTCACCCATTTGCTCCCCACCCGATTGGTCTAGTTTTAACTCCCAGTTGATGAGTTTTTTGTATACTTCTACCCACTCTTCAAAGTCGAGCCCTCCTTGAATTTCCATCATCAAGTTGCGGAATTCTTGTTGATAGTCCGCATTGACTTTATCCTCTACTAGAGCTTTGGACTCTATGATTTTTTTCAAGGTTAATAGGATTTGCATCGGATTAACCGGTTTGATGAGGTAGTCTGAAATCTGAGCACCTATGGCTTCTTCCATTACATTCTCCGCTTCATTTTTAGTGATCATCACTACGGGAATATTTGGAAACTCTTGCTTGATGGTGGAAAGGGTTTCTAGGCCGGTAAGACCTGGCATGCTTTCATCTAAAAAGATAACATCAATATCTCTATTGCTTCTAACCTCATCAATAGCATCATGGCCATTGGTTACGGTAATGACATGGTAATCTTTATTTTCTAAAAACTTTAAGTGCGGTTTTAGTCTTTCGATCTCATCATCTGCCCAAAGGATATTGATTTTTTCCATGTCGTATAGTACAAGTAAATTAAAGAATGGTGGAAAATACACATATTCGATTCAAGTAGGAAAGAAAAATTCGAATAATGTGGTTTTCAGTTTGGTAACGAGATTTCATTCAAATTATTGGAGTTTGTCAAGGAATTAAGGCGAGGATTAGGGCTTAATCAGCTTAAATAAGCTAATTACAAATTAAATTAATTAATTTTGAAGCCAAATATGTACCTGGAATGATACAGAATATGAAGATTCTCAACGACCCTGTTTACGGCTTTGTTGGGATACCCTATAAACAAGTTTTTGCATTAGTAGAGCACCCCTTTTTCCAACGATTAAGACGTATTAAGCAGCTGTCCATGACTTATTATGTCTATCCAGGGGCCTTACATACTAGATTCAATCACGCCATTGGTGCTTTGCATTTGACCGTACAAGCGATTGAGGTCCTTCGATCAAAGGGTGTAGCGATTAGTGAAGAAGAGGCGAATGCAGTTTTTATAGCCATAGTATTACATGATATTGGACACGGACCTTTTTCACATACTTTGGAGCATACCTTGTTGAATATTCACCACGAGGAGTTGTCCTTACATTTCATGGAGGCATTGAATGAAGAATTCAAGGGTGAATTAGACTTAGCTATTGAGATATTTAAAGGGCAATACCATCGCAATTTTCTACACCAACTGATTTCTTCTCAGCTGGACATGGATCGCTTGGACTACCTGAATCGCGATACTTTTTTCACTGGAGTATCGGAAGGGGTCATTGGGTATGATCGTATTATCAAGATGTTGAATGTGGTCGATGACAACTTGGTTATTGAAGAAAAAGGATTGTATTCCATTGAGAAATTTTTGATCGCTAGACGGATTATGTACTGGCAGGTATATCTGCACAAGACAGTTGTTGCCGCCGAGGTTATGCTAATTAAGGTGTTTGAGCGAGCAAAGGTTTTAGTAGAAAAGGGTTGGGAGCCTGCTATTAGCCCTGCTCTATATCAAATCTTAAAAAAGCCATTAGATGCGGAGTCTTTCAAAACAGATAGAGATCAAAACCTAAAGCTATTCGCTTCTGTAGATGATTATGATATTGTAATGGCTATGAAGGTTTTTGCAGAAAGCTCCGATCGTGTTTTAAGTTTCTTGTCTAATAGCCTCCTCAATAGAAATATTTTCCGCTTAAAGTTCGATGATGATCCCATTGAAGCGTCAGCGCAACAGTCTTGGATAGATCGGGCTAAAGAAGAGCTGGATCTTACAGAGGAGGAAGCCTCTTATTTGGTAACGGTGGGCGTGGAGTCCAATTCGACTTATAATAGAGCTAAGAATGAGATTAAGATTCTGTTCAAATCTGGTGAGGTGAAACCGATGTCTGAGTGTTTTCACTTTGACTTTTTGCCTGGTCGAATGGAGAAGTTTTACATCGTATATCCTAAGTTTTTGGAGGATCATCCTCTGTAAACCAAGACGCGTACATCGCGTAATTTTTTGAAATTCTATGGATGGTATTATTGAAACGATCTTCTGAAATTTGTTTAACCTTTTTAGCTGGGACACCTGCATAAATATAGCCCGATTCCAAGTGGCTGTTTTCTAATACTACTGCACCAGCAGCAATGAGGACATTGGATTCAACTACGGCATGATCCATGATTATAGCACCCATCCCAACTAGTACGTCTGCTTTGATATGGCATCCATGAATAATGGCATTATGGCCTACTGATACTCGGTCTTCTATGATGGTTTTACTCTGTTCAAATGTACAATGCACAACCGCACCATCTTGAATATTCACATCATTGCCAATAACTATACTATTTACATCTCCTCGGAGTACTGCATTAAACCAAATACTACAATTATCTCCAATGCTTACATCTCCAACGATTGTGGCATTTTCCGCTAGATATACATTTTGCCCCATTTGGGGTTGGAATCCTCGGACTTTTTTGATGAGTGCCATGCTTACGGTCTTTTATTTTCAATAGGGCGGATTATAAATCCTTTTTCTTTTAACAGGTTTAATATACCCATTTCTCCTGGGAGATGTCCTGCGCCTACTGCATATAAGCAAGTCTTATGTTGACTAAGCTCATCTATGGTGCTTATCCACGCCTTATTTCTATTGGTTAACAGGATATCATTATATCCTGAGGCCATCAAATCAGCGTTAATGAGTTCACCTAATTTATCTAAGTCTTGTGAGAGATATATAGCGTAAAGGTCATTGGTGGAGGATTCGTTTTCCCCTTGGTTTTTAATTTGATCCACTAACATGCTAGCTTGATCGGATAAAGATATATGGTCAAACATGCTGATTTGAAAAGCTATAGTTTCTAATCCATTAATTGGGATATTATTGGATTCAGCGAGTTCTCCAATTTCAAGTTCATAGGACTTCCAATCGGACATTAAGCCATCTGATGTGTTGTTGGAGCTTGTTTCCAAAATCATGGATAGAAATAGTGGCTTTATTTTTTCAGCCATGATTGGAGGAAGGCCTGATTTTGCAAATGCTTTTAAAACTGCTTGGTGATCTTCTTCTGTCAGAAGATCCTTTAGACTGCTGTCTGCGGGCATCATGATTTTATCCATTAGCCCTAACATAGCAGGCATCAAATTATCATTGGACATATCTACTTCAAAGTATACTTCATCTACCTGAGTAATGCAGTGTCGAAGGCTGTCTGAAATAAAAAATAAGTCTTCTGAAATCATGTGAATAGTACCAAATACATATGATTTTTGATTGGACTCTGGGTGTTTGATTTCCCACAGCATGGAGTTTTCTTGTCCCAAAAGACCTAAGTATAGGCTTAAACCAAAAATAAGTAGGAATAGCTTTTTCATATCATATGCTTTACTTAATGATGAAGATCAAGGTCCTCTAGGATGTGTAGGAGGATAGTAATATCATCATAAAATTCTTTGATTAGGGAGAATTTCAAGTTGGATTTAAAAAGATGGGGCTCTAATATGTCTTTTTCTTCAGATATAGCCATGTAAATGGTCCCGTTTTTATAAGCTAAGTAGAATAATTTATCAAAAGCTTGCGTGTATTGAAGTATGGATGCTTGAAGTCCTTCGGTTAAAAAACCAACTGGGTTTGATTTTTTGTTGGCGTAGGTTTCAAATTGTGCTCTAAACTGAGGGTTTCGAATGAGGTTGTTCACTTTTACATGACCGGCTCCTACCCATTGTTTGATGGTTCTACTGAGGTAGGGCTTTTCGGTTTTAGGAATGATTATAATAGAGCCTTTAATTGGAATTTGGAGAGTCGCTTTCATGAAAACGCCATCAAATATCCACTCCATTCTACCGCTTACTTTGGAAGGATTCTTGACTCTGGTTTCAGCTAATTCAAAGGCAACACTACCTATATTCCCTTTGATATAATCTTCCTCTTGAAAATCTGGATTGCTCAGTTGAAAAATATTACTTTTCTTAAAGTTGGCGAAGCCAACACCTCTATCGGGTTCATAGCTTAAGGTGCTGTAATTGATGCTGTTATCTATGAAGTCCAAAATGAGCTCCATGATTCTTGGCTTGAATGTTTTTACATATTGTCGGATTCGATAGAACAGGAAGGCGGTGTAAAAACAGACTAGAAGCACTATAATGAGGGATAGCGCAAATATGTGCAGTAACTGGGCAATAGTGATTAAAATGGTACCTAATAGAATAGAAAAGCCGATTAAGTATAATAATCGATTTCTTTTAACCTCCATCCGTTTGAGTTCGGGGTAGATGCTGTGGTTGTAGAATATCCTAAAGGCGTCTAATTTATTCATCTAAATATATAATCTTAAGTCTAATATAATGAAGATGTTAATATGAAATCAATTATTTGAGTACGGATTAAATTTTTGCTTTAAAAGGCGTGGTTTGAATTGAGTTTTCTCTATTCAAATTGGTACTTTTGAGTCTTGATACAACCTTTTTCGATGAATCACTTACCCTTATAAGTAATCGGTTGTGTTTAAACTAATTTCTTTGGCGAAAAAATGTTACCTTTGCGTTTTATGACTAGAATCACTAAATCAATTGTTTTTGCTACTTTCTTGGGTTTGATTTTCCTTAGTTCATGTAAATCAAATTTCGAAAAAGTAAGGACTAGTGGGGATGCTGAGTTGATTTATACAGAATCACTAAAACTCTACAATGATGGGCAATATGTTAAAGCCCAGGCTTTGATGGAGTTGATTATTTCAGCTTTTAGAGGAAGACCTGAATTAGAGGAATTGTATTTTAAATACTCCAACACGTATTATTTAACGAATGATTATGTGTTAGCTGCGTATTATTTTGAGAACTTTTCTTCTACTTTTAGTGGCTCGTCATTCAGAGAAGAGGCGGGTTTTTTTACTGCTTTTTCTT
>CAJXMP010000088.1 GCA_913056515.1 uncultured Lewinella sp. | reverse complement strand
AGGATGAGTCACATCCGAGCCTGTTTACATAAGCATCTAAATCTTCCCTTTGAACAAGCTACTTCAGTTCTACTTCAAATCATGACAACCGGTCAAACCTTAGAACTCCTTTTTGTGCCTGATTATATTCAAACCTATGGCATAAACAAATGGAAAATCTCGATGAAGGCATTTGAAGGCAGCACTGCTTTTGCTAGTGGTGAATTTGGAGTAAGACCTTTTATAGAAAAATATCCTGAGAAAACGTTTGAACAACTATTAAAGTGGACTGAGCATCCCTCAGAACACATAAGAAGACTTGCCTCAGAGTGTTGCAGACCTAGGCTTCCCTGGAGCAGTCAATTAAACCAACTTATTGAGGATCCAAGTCCTATTATTCCCATTCTAAATAAACTTTTCAACGATCCATCAGAATATGTAAGAAGGTCAGTGTCCAATAACTTAAATGATATTTGCAAAGACCATCCAAAATTAGCTATTCAACTTGCAGGAAAATGGATTAAATCTGGAGAATTAGGATACAAAACAGCCAAGCACGGCATTAGAACTTTACTAAAAAAAGGTAACCAAAGGGCACTAGAACTATTTGGATTAGGTGCAAATCCAGCCATCATTCAAAAAAATCTAAGCATATCTAAAACATCAATTACTCAAGCAGAACCATTGTGTTTTCACTTTGATATCATTAATTCAAGCAAAGCAGCCATTGCATGTCGATTAGAATACAGAGTCTATTACATGAAGAAGAATGGGAATCTTCAAGCTAAGATCTTCAAGATCAGTCAAAAGCAAGTCCCTCCAGGTATCCATAAGATGGAGCGAAAACATGCATTCAAGGATTTATCCACTAGAAAACATTATCCGGGAGAACATGCTATTGAAATCATTATTAATGGCATTGCCTTTGAAAAATTGAGTTTTGAATTAATATAATCCAAGTCCTTATTTTTATAATTTTTGTACCTTCACCATCCACAGCTAATTATTCGATTATGAAGAAAATTCTTGTAGCTAACAGAGGAGAAATTGCGCTTCGGGTCATGCGAACAGCCAAGAAAATGGGGATCCAAACTGTAGCAGTGTATTCAGATGCCGATAAACAGGCTGCGCATGTTCAATTTGCAGATGAGGCCGTTCATATTGGAGCTGCTCCTTCCGCGGACTCCTACTTAGATGGTCAAAAAATCATTGACGTCGCTTTGAGACTTGGTGTGGATGGTATTCATCCTGGCTATGGATTTTTAAGTGAGAATGCAAGCTTTTCTGAAGCCGTTAGAAAGGCTGGATTAATCTTTATTGGACCAAAACCGCATGCTATAACAGTGATGGGGTCAAAGTTGGCCGCAAAAGATGCTGTTAAAAACTTCGACATCCCAATGGTACCAGGTACTGAGCACGCAGTGGATGATATACAAGAAGCTATTCAAGTGGCCAAAGAAATAGGCTTTCCTATTTTAATAAAAGCTTCAGCAGGTGGAGGTGGTAAAGGTATGCGTGCGGTCTACCATGAAGAAGAACTAGAAGAACAGATGGACCTAGCCATTTCTGAAGCCATTTCAGCTTTCGGAGATGGGTCTGTCTTTATAGAAAGGTATGTAACTAAGCCTAGGCACATTGAAATACAAGTGCTTGCTGACCAGCATGGAAATGTGGTGCATCTTTTTGAACGGGAGTGTTCAATTCAACGTCGACACCAAAAGGTTGTCGAAGAAGCCCCTTCGGCAGTACTGACCGATTCCCTCAGACATGAAATGGGACAAGCGGCTATTCGTGTGGCGAAAGCCTGTGATTATGAAGGAGCAGGAACAGTAGAATTCTTATTGGATGAGCAAAATCGATTCTACTTCCTAGAAATGAATACTAGACTTCAAGTAGAACATCCAGTAACGGAGATTATATGTGGGCTTGATTTGGTAGAAGAGCAAATCAAAGTAGCTAGAGGTGAGGTATTGTCCATGAAGCAAGAAGACCTTAAAATCACTGGCCATTCTATTGAATTAAGAGTTTATGCAGAGGATCCATTAAACAACTTCCTTCCAAGTATAGGAACATTAGAAACCTACATAGAACCACAAATAGAGCATGTGCGTGTTGATAGTGGTTATAAACAAGGCCAAGAGATTCCTATTTACTATGATCCAATGATTGCAAAACTAATCGTGTATGCAGAAAACAGACCTGCAGCCATTGCATTACTTAAGCAAGCAATTGATGCGTATAAAATTGAAGGAATAGCCACTACCCTATCTTTTGGGAGCTTCGTTGCTGATCATGAGGCCTTTACATCAGGTAACTTTGATACTGGTTTCGTACCTCAATATTATTCTAATGAAAAGTTTGCAGCCTATTTACGAAAGGACGAAGAAATAGGCGCGCATTTTGCACTTTGGGCTTATTTAGAATCCAATAAACAATTAAAAATTGCAAAACGTACCGATGATAGTTGGCTATCATCTAGAAAATAAAATATTGGAGGTCTATGACCTCCTTTTTTTATGCTAGTACGATCACTTGTAAAACCTTAGCAGGACGACCCCACATATTAATGGTATCCCCATCCATTTCAATGAGTTCAATTTCACATACCAATCCATCTACTTCATTGGATTTGGGCAATTCAAAAAGTTCATATTTAGATCCATCTTCGCCTTCTAAGGCCCAAAATCCCATACTCAGCTCGAGGTATCGCAATACACCTTTTACACGTTTACTTTTGATCATTTAACTTATTCATTTTCTTATTCAAAGCAGAAATCATTTCTGCTTGTTGGAATATTAATTGTTTCACCTCTTCAAATTCCCGTTCTAATTGAGGTTCCATGCGCTTACTAGGCGCTTGTAAGAAGGGACTAATTTTAACACGCACATGCCAAATCTCCCTGATTTTTTGAATATCCAAACGCTGGTCTTCGTAATAATCATTATCGCAAATCAATCGAATGGTACTATCCTGATTGATAAAACTTTGTATCCTCCGCACCAACACATCAGAACTCGTAACAATAACATAGACGTGATTATATCTTAATGCACTGGTCCAAAATTCAGGTTCTACGAAAGTACAGACCACTTTATCCCCTTCATAGACTGTAGGTTCCATAGCATCTCCCTCTATATCAAAGGAACGGTGTACACCTACATCATATCTATAGTCAGGTAAAGAAAAGGTTGGTAATTGCTTCAATAAGTCTTTGGTTAAAGAATCATTGGCGTAAGAGCTTTGTGCCATTCCAGGCACATGGATAATCTGTTGTTTGTTGTATTTGTTCGAAACGACTGTCACCACCCTCATATTCCGCTTTGCATCCTCTGTTCTAAACATGGGTTCTTTCCCCAAAAAAAGGAAATCCGGGTTTATATTGAATCGTTCACTGGCTTTTCGGACAAGCTCAATAGTAACATCTCTCCTACGCTTCAATATCTCACTCAAACTTTGAGGCAAAAAATCCAATTCCAAAGCGAATTGCCGGCTTGATTTAATCAGCTTATTCGCCTTTAAATAATCGTGGCATTTAATAAATCGTTCTGAAACTTTACTAGGCATGCTAAAACACTTGGATTTTGATTCTATCCTAATTTACAATTATCCATAAGAAAGCAATTATTTTTTATACCAAATAAGCATAAAATCAAAAAAGGCCGGATTTGATCCGACCTTTTCTTATGCTTCGATAATTTGAATAAAATCTTCTGCTTTCAAGGATGCACCCCCAATAAGGCCACCATCAACATCTTTTTGAGCAAATAATTCTGCGGCATTTCCTGGTTTACAAGATCCTCCATATAAAATGATTTGCTGCTCAGCATGTTCAGCACCAAATTGATTGGCTACCCAATTACGAATCATTTCATGCATATCTTGAGCTTGTGCTGCGCTAGCAGTTTTTCCCGTACCGATAGCCCATACTGGTTCATAAGCGATAACCACCTTGGACATCTGGTCAGTACTTAAATGTCCCAAAGCTTCTTGTAATTGAGTCTCCACTACTTGAGCTTGCTTATTGGCTTCACGTTCTTCCAACACCTCTCCGCAACAGAAAATTACATGTAGTCCTTGAGCGAGAGCTTCATCTGTCTTACTTTTCAATAAAGCATTATCCTCCTTGTAATAGGTCCTTCTCTCGGAATGGCCTAAAATAACGTAGGGTATGCCAGCTGATGCTAATTGAGCTGCTGATACTTCTCCAGTGTAGGCTCCTGCTTCTTTTTCATGGCAATTCTGTGCTCCTACAGCTACCTTAGTATTACCGGAAGTAGCTTCAAGTACCTCTTTTAAGTATAGAAAAGGCGTACAAAGTACAACTTGGGTGTTCTCAGTATACGAATGACTTGCAATTTTTTCCGCTAGCGATTTGGATTCAGAATCAGATAGATTCATTTTCCAATTTCCCGCAACAAAACGATTCCTCATAAAGATTTAGATTAACTAGGTTTAGAATGGTTTAATTCGGCTCTTTTCTCCTTGGCTAAAGCTTTATATTTTTCATTGGCCTCAATCACGTGATCTGGTCTACTCCATTTCACTTGATCAGACTCATCATAAGTTCTATTTTGGTCTTGATTTGGTTTAGCATGTTTTTCATAAGGTTGCTGAACAGTAATACCGATTTTTTCAAACAATGCTAAGTCTTCAAAAATATCAGGATTAGGTGTAGTGAGCAACTTATCTCCAGCAAAAATAGAAGAAGCTCCTGCCATAAAGCAAAATACTTGACCTTCTTTAGTCATATTTGTCCGACCTGCTGATAAACGAACAGTAGTTTTTGGCATAACAATTCTGGTTGTTGCAACCATTCGAATCATTTCCCAAATCTCCACACTCTCTTGTTCTTCCAATGGCGTACCTTCCACAGCTACGAGTGCATTAATCGGCACAGATTCAGGCTGAGGATTTAATTGTGCCAAAGTTAGCAACATCTGACATCTGTCCTCAACGGATTCCCCCATACCAATAATCCCTCCTGAACAAATAGTCATATTTGCTTTGCGCACGTTCTCTAGAGTCTTTAAACGATCTTCGTAACCTCTAGTAGAAATAATTTCTTTGTAAAATTCTTCCGAACTATCTAGGTTATGATTGTAAGCATACAAGCCTGCATCTGCCAACTTTTGTGCCTGTTGTTCAGATACCATCCCTAAAGTACAACATACCTCCATATCCAAATCATACACCGTTTTGACTAAGTCGAGTACATGGTCAAAATCTGCATTATCCTTAACGGAGCGCCAAGCTGCACCCATGCAAAGTCTAGAAGATCCTAATTTTTTGGCCCGTTCAGCTGCTACTCGGACTTGATCCACGGATAAAAGATCATTCGTTTCTATATCCGTAAAATAGCGGGCTGCTTGTGGACAATAAGCACAATCCTCTGAGCATCCACCGGTCTTTACGGACAATAAAGTACTTACTTGAATCTTGTTTGGATCATGGTGTTCACGGTGCACACTAGCCGCTTGAAATACCAAGTCCAATAATGGTTTATTGTAAATCTCCATAATGGAGTCTAAAGTCCAATTGTAGTTTGTTTGATACATCTCTCCTTGTTCCAAAATTTGAATGTGAAATTAATGATATTTTATCGACTTATTAAATCGCTTCTATAATTAAACTAATGGACTGACCTCCAAAGCCAGCGGCATTAATTAATATGGTATGAATGTCTTGTTTGGCCAAACGCTCCCACAGCTTATCCTCAAAAGGTGATTTTCCATTAAATAGATCTAATGCAACACCTAAATTTTGTGCTCCAGAAGCACCTAATGCATGACCCACAAGTCCTTTAATACTATGAACTTGCTGCTTTTCACCTAAGCAGGCTGTTATGGCGCTCCATTCTGCTTGGTCACCTCGCTTCGTTCCTGGTGCATGAGCTAAAACTAAGTCAACTTGATCTAATTTAGCCTGGTCGAGCGCTGCTTGCATACTTTGACGATAGCCTAGACCTGATTCATCCATATAAGTTGCTGATTGAATTTGTTCTGATGACCATCCATAGCCCACTACCCTAGCTTTGGCACCTATTGGATCTGATTTCATGACAAATAAACCTGCACCCTCCCCAAGAACCATACCTGTTGGCTTAGAAAAATTAAAGGGTTTACATACGCCCTCAACATTATAAATACCTAGCCTGAGCATTTGCTGAATGGTAAATTCAGTTAATGGAGCTTCCGTCGCCCCAACCAAAAACTGATCTAGCATACCAGACTTCAACCAGGATATTCCATTTAAAAAAGCGTGTTGAAAAGAACCACAAGTAGCTGAAAATGAATTACTTATACCGCCTAGTCTTAAGTATTGATTAAGCCATGAAGATAAGTTTCCTGCGGTGGTTAAGGGTGAACTCCGCACATCAATTTGAAGACCATTCTTCAAATTAGCGTGATTCTTTTCCCATAAGGAAGTGGCACCTCTAGAGGAGCCAATATGAATACCCATTTGCTCAGTATCCAAGTTCATTCTATCAGCTAGGTGTAGTAAAAACAATGCTGATCGGTCTAGATCTTTGTATTTGCGATCTGGATCACTCAATCCTTGATATAACTCTATATTACTTTTAGGATAGCGAAAGCCAAAAGATGCTGGTAAAACATCTAAGGAACGAAGTCCTCCATATAAATATTGATATTCGCTTATATAAATAGCTGGGTTCATAGTTACATCCAATCCAATTCCAAAGACTGTTCTATTGCTGCATAAACTTGATCCAATTGAGCATCTGTCATGCAAAACGGCGGCAAGATATAAATAACATTCCCTAATGGTCTCAATAATACCCCTTTATCCATAAAAAAGGCATACAATTCATCCCTGCGCTTATTGAAATACCCCGTTTTCTCTTTGGTTTCATATTCCATAGCTAGGATGGTCCCACATTGGCGAATAGCTCTAAACGATTTGACGGCCTGATGTTTTTTCAAAAAAGTACGATGTTTTGCTGCTATCCTTTTGATATCAGCTTGCCGTTCAGGCTCTTTCAACATAGCCAAACTTTCACAAGCCACAGCACAAGCTAAAGGATTGCCTGTGTAAGAATGACCATGGAAAAATGTTTTGGCTTTATCCTCTGATACAAAAGCGTTAAAAACAAAGGCTGGACAAGAGGTTAAGCCCATAGGCATACTTCCACCCGTAAGACCCTTTGACATAGCAATAATATCTGGTTTGGCCTCACTTTGATCACAAGCAAAAATACTTCCTGTTCGACCGAAACCAGTCATAACTTCATCTGCTATCGTTAAAACTCCATATTTTCGGGCTAATGCAATCATGTCTGAAAGCATTTCAGAATCATACATCAACATGCCGGCCGTTCCCAATACCAAAGGTTCAAAAAGAAAGGCTGCAATTTGCCCTGTTTTAAATAACGCTTCTAAAGCGTCTAAAGTAGCTGCCTTTTCCCCTCCTATTGGAGCAGGTACTCGATGTACCTCAAACAACTTGGATGAATAAGGTTTATTGAAGTCTAAGTCACCAGACAAAGACATACCACCAAAGGTTTCCCCATGAAACCCTTCTTCAAAGCAAACTACTTGATTCCTAGTCTTTTCTCCAATATTATAAAAGTATTGTAGGGCCATTTTCACGCCGACTTCTACCGCGGTGGAACCATTATCCGAAAAGAATAACCTTTCCGCCTTTCCTGGAAGTAATGGTAGCAATTCAGCACTCAGCTTAGCTGCTGCTTTATGCGTAAAACCTGCAAAAATAACATGCTCTAACTTGCAAAATTGATCATGAACAGCTGCGGCAAGACGCTGATTACTATGCCCATGAATATTTACCCACCAGGAAGAAACCGCATCAATCACTTGTTCGCCATTTTCCAAATTCAACAGGGCATCTATTGCAGATTCTACCAATAAGGGTTCTGGAGCAGTCGCATATTGAGTGTATGGATGCCAAATGTGGTCTCGATCTATTTGTTTAATATTCATCCTTTGGTATTTAATTTGTTGTCCCAATCCAGTGCTATTTCATCAACCTTATTGCCTTCTTTCCAATTTATATCTGGCAGACGAAGGATAGTTGTTGTTGGCTTTAAAACAGCTTCAATAACAGCCTCACTATGTGGACTAGCAGGCCCATTGAAAATTAATACATCCACTTTAATCCCTCGATTAGAGAGAATATCTAATGTCATCAGACTGTGGTTGATACTGCCTAAATAATGCCTAATGACTACTACAACGGGAATATCTAGGTGTTGAATTAGATCCAAAATCGTATCCTCTTGATTGATTGGTACTAATAAACCTCCAGCGCCTTCGATAATCAAATGGTTGCTTGTTTCTGGACATTCAAAATCTTCCAAATGCATCTCCAATTGATCTAGATCAGCTGCATGATGTGGAGATGCCGGCGTATTTAGGAGGTATTTGGATGCATGAATTGCCCCAGTAGTTTCAGACCATAGCTTTACCTTCTCTGATTCTAAATCATGCAAGTCACCCGCCTGAATTGGTTTCCAATAATCAGCCTGCAATGCTTTAGTAAGCATAGCAGAACAATAGGTTTTCCCAATTTCTGTACCTATTCCTGTTACAAATAGTGTTCGTTTCATGAATGTATCCGTTCCTTGAGATGATAAAGTAAAGCAGTTATTTGATCAGAAGTATTAAAGCTATGCAAGCAAATTCGGATTCGATCTAATCCTTTAGGCACAGTAGGATATCTGATAGCCTTTACTTGAAATCCTTCACCTTGAAGATGATCAGCGATTCCTAATAAATCTGATGCGCTTTCAGGCATAAAGATTTGTATAGGAGAATTATTTCGGCTAAAAAACAAGCCTAACCCTAACCTATGAACCTCCGTATTGAAAAATGCTATATTTTCATGTAGTTGGTCTCGACATTCATCTTTTTCAAACAGGCTTGGTACTTGATTGATTAAATGTAAATCCTTTTCAGCCATTGCTGTGGTATAAATAAAGGGCTTTGAAAAATTCACTAGAAAAGTCTTAAGTGTATTATCTCCAACTACTATTGCTCCATGCATGCCAGCTGCCTTACCAAAAGTATATATACGTGCCCAGACCTTCTCCTCTAATTCTTTGTATTGGCAAAACCCACGTCCATGCGCTCCAATAATACCAGTACTATGTGCTTCGTCTACAATGAGTAAAGCCTGATAAGCCTCACATAAATGGGCTATCTGTTCAAGCTTCGCCCAATCCCCATCCATAGAATATAAAGACTCTACAACAACATAACACTGACTAGAGGCCTGTTGAAGTTTGACTTCTAAATCGCTACAATCATTATGCTTAAAAGAAAAGGATCTTGAATTAGACAACTGAATGCCTTGCCGGATAGAGGCATGCACCAATTCGTCGTAAATAATAGTATCTGTTCTACCCGCAACACAAGACAACAAACCCAGATTAGCCATGTAGCCAGATTGGTACAAGAGTGCTGCCTCGCCATTAAAAAAGTTGGCTAAGTTTTGCTCTACCTCAAGCGCAAGCGTACTGTCTCCACTTAACAACCTAGATCCGGTAGATCCTACCCGTCCTGCAACCAATTCCCCTGCTCCACCATGAACAAGACCTAGATAATCATTAGAAAAGAAATCAACCCCTAATTGGGCATCTCCTTTTAATTGCCTCAGTCCAGCTTGATGATCTCGTTCCGCTATTAGCTTTTTATGCCTTTCGGGTATAACCATGGCGCAAAGTTAAACTAAGAGATTTTATACTTGTTTTTTCAACATCAGAATTAAGTAAATTTTTATAACTTCAAACAAAAGTCATGCATCATGGAATTTGGGAAAATAAAAGGTCCTTTACCCAAACAATTACTACTCCCAAGTGACCCAATATCCAATGAGGTTCGTCTGAGTCACTTAAGGGGCTCGAATAATCAAATGGAAGTTTTGATTGGTATGACGGCATGGACACTACCCGAGTGGAAAGGAAATTTTTACCCAACCAAAATCAAACCCAACGAATACCTTAAATACTATAGTCTTCCGTTCAAAACGATAGAATTTAATACTACGCATTATCGAATTCCAAGTATTGAACAAACTACCAAGTGGTATGAGCAAGCAGCAGAGGGATTTAAATTTTGTCCAAAAATCCCAAAAGTAATTAGTCACAGGAAATTAGGACCAAATAGCTTGGAGTATATGCAATATTTCAACGAGGCGATCAGCCCTTTCCAAGAGAAAATGGGTTGTTGCTTTTATCAACTACCGCCTACTTTTGGTCCAAGTCAAAAGGAAGCACTCAAAGCCTTTTTACTTAACATGTCTTTTAACCATCCTTTATCTATCGAATTTAGGCATGAAGCCTGGTTTAATCAAATAGATGAATTGGAAGAAATGATGGGGTGGTTA
>CAJXMP010000087.1 GCA_913056515.1 uncultured Lewinella sp. | reverse complement strand
TTCCTTGGGGGGTTTGAAAAAGTAGAGGTAATTTTACAAGCTGGAGTTGTGGAGTTGAAACATGTTCTTGGGGTATGTAGGTTTTGTCTTGACCTGATAATCCGAAATGGAACTGGAACGTAATGAGTATTTGTTGAGGTCTCAGTTTGCAATGGATTTGGTTCTGAGACTCTAGATTATGTAGTAGACGAAGGAGTTCAGATTCATGGAGGAATGGGGTATTCGGCCGAATCGGCAGTAGAAAGGGCATATCGTGACTCAAGAATCAACAGAATTTTTGAAGGAACCAATGAAATAAATAGGCTATTGAGCATAGATATGCTACTTAAACGTGCGATGAAAGGTAGACTAGATATCGTAGGTCCTGCTTGGGAAGTTCAAAAAGAATTGGCTTCCATGCCAAGTATGGAATTACCTACAGGTACGTATGGCAAAGAATACAAAGCATTAAAAGACTTCAAGAAATTAGTTTTGATGGTTGCGGGTGCTGCAGCTAAAATGCAAATGGACGGTCAGTTAGACCTGAAAACAGAACAGGAAATCATTACCAATGTAGCTGATATGTTGATGGATGTATTCATTGCGGAATCAACATTACTACGAGTAGATAAATTGTCAGGAATGACAAAAGAGACGCCTCAAGAAGTGTACGAGGCCATGCTAAAAATCTTGATGCATGACTATACCTTCAGAATGCAAAGAAATGCCACTGATGCATTAGCTTCATTCGCAGGAGGTGACTTACTCAAGACGATGTTAATGGGTGTAAAAAGATATACGAAATACACCCCACAGAACGTTAAAGCATTAGGAAGAACGATCGCGGATTATGCCATTGAAGAAAATGGCTATACGCTTTAAAGAATATAGAGTTACAAAATTGGAGGCACGGTCATTGACTGTGCCTTTTTTTATGATATCTTACTCCATCCTTTAGACTGAGGTCCATGATTATCCATCCACCATTTAAGTCGAGCATTTGCCTCTGAACTCAAATTAGGATCTTTGTCCATAATCATTCGGGCCAATTGCCTAGCCGTTTGAAGAATGATACCATCTTTGGCTAAGTCTGCAATTTTCAAATCTAATACACCTGATTGTCGAGTACCCGCTATAGCGCCTGGACCTCTTAGTTTCAAATCAGCCTCTGCAATCTCAAAACCATTAGTAGTTCTGACCATCGTAGCGATCCGTTCCTTACTTTCATTGGATAACTTGAAACTACTCATTAGTATACAATAGGACTGATCAGCTCCTCGACCTACCCGCCCGCGTAATTGATGCAATTGGGATAAGCCAAACCGCTCCGTATTTTCAATAATCATAATACTCGCGTTAGGGACATTCACACCAACTTCAATCACAGTGGTGGCTACCATGATTTGCGTTTCACCATTCTTGAAGCGTTGCATTTCAAACTCCTTATCGGCTGGCTTCATCTTACCATGGACCACCGATATTTCATAGTCTGGTCTAGGAAAAGAACGTTGAACGGCTTCCAAACCTTCTTCTAAGTTTAGTAAATCAAGTTTCTCCGATTCTGCAATGAGCGGATATACAATATAAGCCTGTCGACCTTTTTCCAATTCTTTCCGCAAAAAACCAAATACAGATGCTCTGTGATTCTCGGTTTTATGCTGCGTCTGAACAGGTTTACGCCCAACGGGTAATTCATCAATTACTGAAACATCTAAATCCCCATAAAGCGTCATGGCTAAGGTTCTAGGAATAGGCGTAGCCGTCATCACCAAGATATGAGGAGGATAAGGACTTGATTTTTGCCACAACTTAGCCCGTTGGGCTACACCAAATCGGTGTTGTTCATCTGTAATGGCTAGTCCTAAATTCTTAAAGACGACTGAGTCTTCAAATATGGCATGTGTACCCACTAAGATATTCAAAGAGCCATCTGCTAAGCGTTCCAAAATATCTTTCCTTTTTTTACCCTTTATAGATCCTGTCAATAAATCAATCTGAACATCTAGCCCTTCTAAATAATTGCTGAGTGACTCCAGGTGCTGCTGTGCTAGTATTTCTGTTGGCGCCACCATACAAGCTTGATAGCCATTATCGATTGCAATTAACATGCACATGAGTCCCACCATAGTTTTTCCAGAACCCACGTCCCCTTGAAGCAATCGATTCATTTGAACACCCCGCTTCATGTCTGCACGAATTTCCTTAATCACTCGTTTCTGAGCTCCCGTTAACTCAAAAGGTATTTTAGTTTCAAAAAAGGTGTGAAATACAGATCCAACCTGACCAAAAACATATCCTTTATTACGTATCTGTCTACCGTATTTTTGCTGTAATAATCCAAGTTGTAGAAAAAATAATTCCTCAAACTTGAGTCGATTAGTTGCTGCTTGTTGCTCCGCTGCATTTTTAGGGAAATGAATGGCTCGCATAGCTGCTGCCCTTGGTATCAGTTTGAGTTTTTCCAGTAGATATTTAGGTAAATTTTCTGGAAAATCTGATGGACTAGCTTTTTCAAAAATACCCGACACTAGCCTTCTTCGTCCCTTGCTATCCAGGCCTGAACTATTGAGTTTATCCGTACTAGCATATACCGGAGCAAAATATTTTTGCTCCACAGCTGTTCCTGCTTTTAATTCTTCGATTTCTGGATGAGCTATGGATAATTTACTGCCGTAAGCACTAACTCGACCGTAGACTATATAAGTCTTACCCACTATTAACTTATCCTGCATGTAGGAAGCACCTTGAAACCAGACCAACTCAATTGCACCGGTATCATCTCTCAACTTAGCTACCAGTCGTTTCCTTCGAGCTTGTCCCTCCATTGTTACTCGCCGAAGTACACCTTTTAACTGAACCTCACCTATATCTGCATGCAAACTAGAACAAGACTCAAATTTTGTCTTATCGATATATCTAAAAGGGAATAGACCTAGTAGGTCTCCAAAATTGAACACTTGGATCTCCTTCTTCAGTATATCAGCCCTTTTAGGACCGACTCCCTTTAAATACTCAATTGGTGTTTCTAGCAGATTTCTTCCCATTCAACAATATTAATTAAGCAAAGAACCAAAAAAGCATAGGGCTTGTTCTTTACTTAGATTAGTTAGAGGCTCCTTTAGTAGACAAAAACTAACAAAAACAATAGTATTCTACCAATATTTTATTGGTATATTTGCACAAATTTCAAGTGATGGAGACAAAGAGACAAAAACAAGTTGCGGAGCTGATTAAAAGAAATTTTGGAATGGTGTTACAGCAAGAGGGTGCCTATATATATGGAACAGAAGCATTTGTTACAACCACATCCGTGAAGGTTTCACCCGATTTTGGTATTGCTAGAATATACTTGAGTGTATACAACATTGAGGACAAACACAATGTGATACTAAGCATGGAGGCCGAGAAAAATGTACTTAAAAATGCCTTGGCACAACGTATCAGAAAACATGTGCGCAAAATTCCTGAGGTCAACTTTTACCTAGACGATACCTTAGATGAAATGTACAAACTGAATCAACTATTTGATAAGATCAATAAGGAGGAAGAAGAGAACTAAACCTTGACCACTTCTATTTGACTGGCTAATCCTTTACTGATTTGCTTATTTTCAAGTGCCTGATTAGTCAGTATAACCTGATTGGATTGAATGCTATCCAAAGTCCAAACAGAATTAGGCATCAAACTTAAATCCCATAAAGATTCTATAACAGATTGATTCTCCTGATTGGGCGCCAATTGAAAAGCATCACCAGGTCTCAAATGCATCAAACTTATGAAACCCTTTGGAATCGGAGAGCCATGAGGATCTGTCTCCGGATAATTTAAATCGGCAGCAACCTCATTCAACATTTCATCACTTAGATGATGTTCTAAACGTTCTGCCTCCTCATGGATTTGGTTGGACTCCATACCCATTTTAGTCACCATATAACTCTCCCAAAGGCGATGCGCTCGAATCAATTGCTCAGCTCGTTTAATGCCCTTGCTACTTAAAGTCAAAGTTGCTGGTGTAACCATCTGCTTAGCTCCAAGCTTATTTAGAGTCTGCTTCAAGTTTAGACTCGATATACCTAAGCGTTCTTGGATGCTCAACGCACTAACTTCCATTTGACGAGAATTAAGCATGTATATACACTTCATGACATCCTCTTGCAATATCTTCATACGCTCTTTGCGCCTCTGAAGATACTTAGATACCAGCCCTGCATCAGGAGAAAAGACAATAGCCAATACATAAATCAAGGTAGCTAAAACAGCCATGGAGGGACCTGGCGGAAAATTATAAGCATAGGAGATGAAGAATCCCCCTATCGCAATACCAACACCTAAACAAGCAGCACAAATAATAACCTGATGTAAACGCTTAAAGAATAACAGTGCCGTAGAGGCAGGTGTGATTAACATAGCCACAACAAGGATAACCCCTACTGTTTGTAAAGCTGAGACAACAGCAAAAGAGAGCAATAACATAAGCATGTAATGAACTTGCTCCACCTTTACCCCCATGGTCCGTGCAACCACCTCTTGAAAGGTTGTCAAAAACAAGGACCTGTAAAAAATCAAAACGCCAGCTATTACAATCAAGGTCACAGCAAAAGAAATCATCAGATCATCATCAGATACCCCTAATACATTCCCAAACAAATAATCCTTCAAGTCAATATGTACATGCTGACTGCTACTCAAATACGATATGCCAATTACACCAAGCGAGAACATACAAGTAAACACAATCCCTATCGCTGCATCATTCTTCGTTGGTAGTTTGGATTGTATCCAGGTAATCAAAAAGGAAGATAACCAACCCGCAACTACTGCACCAAGAAAGAATCCCCAAGTATTCTCAGGTCCGAAAACAAAAAATGCAAGAACAATTCCAGGTAGAATGGCATGAGACAATGCATCTCCAATCATGGACATATTCCTAAGGACTAAAAAAGCACCTAAAATTCCACAACTCAAGCCAACAGCCATAGAAGCTAACAAGGCTCTTATTGCCCAATCTTCCTGTAAAACATCTAGCATAATCATGCATTTTACATAAAATTAGGAAAACAAAATTATTTTTTTCGACTAATCTAAAAATTTTGTGCCATCTCGCTGATAATTCCTTCTTTCATGGCAAAAGAGGAGACACTAATGTAGTCTGGATTGGCCAGTTGAATCACATATTCTAAGAGTTCAACGGCCACTACTATTAAGCTAGCCCGTTGGGTAGGCAAGTCAGGAATAGCCAATCTTTCTTCTAGTGTTAGGCCCTTAATAGATTGGCCCCATTGAAGAATATCCTTGGGGTCCAACTGAGCATGAAACTTAGAAATTCGTTGAGACTCCAATAAATTGACTAGAACATCAAATGTGCCAGAAGCTCCTATGATTTGGTTCGGCGGATAGGTCTGCAAGGCTTTGCGTAATGGAGCTAATTGCGCTTCAAGAAAGGCTTGTAATTTTTCCCTAGAGGCTGCTGTCATGGGTTCTTCCAGGTGGAAATTATTATACAATACAGCTACACCTATTCTAAAACTATTGGACCAAAGAACCTGCTCCGAATCGCACAAAATGAATTCTACACTGCCTCCCCCTATATCCATAATAAGACTTATCGAATCATCAAAAGGAACTACTTGTTTAACTCCTTTATGGATAAAATTTGCTTCTGCTATTCCACTAATAACCTCAATTTGAATGCCCGTTTTTTCAAAAATAGACTGAATCAAATCACTAGCATTACTTGCATTTCTTAGCGCTGAAGTGCCAAATGCTTTTACGTGTTTAACTTCATAAGACTTTAAAACTTGGGCAAAATATAGAATACTATCTTGGGCTCTTTGAAAGGCTGCATCACCTATCCTGTGGATACTTTCCTCTGCCAAACTAACATACTTACGCTCCTTGTGCAACTTGACCAGTTTACCATCAGCTTGGACTTCCACTATCAACAGGTGAAAAGTGTTCGTTCCTAAATCTATGACCCCATACCTGGCCATTAGTTACCTTGATTTTGCATTAATTTCTGGCGTTGGGCATTTGCCTGGCTGATGTAATTGTTCATGTATTGAACCGCTTCTGGAGTCATGTAGGAAGAATATTTCTTTTGCCCATCCTCATAGAAGATAAAATATACACAACCTGTAGAGAAGTAAAAATCTGCCTCTAGTACAGTTTCTAAACCTACATCAAAGAATATTCTCCCTTTGGGCTTACAATTACTAGGCTCGGGCGCCACAGAAGTAGAGATATGCGATAGGGTTCGTTGAATCGATCCTTTATCATCTAGGCTCATTGAAAATGGATCATTATAAAACACATAATCAATGTGCGTGCAAGCTTCATAAAGGTATTGAAGGGTCTCTACAGGGGGCAAGGGAAGTGCTTCTGAAGTAGTCACTTCTGGAGCCGTTGAAGTAGCTGCTTGATTGGGTTTGTTCTCTTTGGAACAAGAGGACCCAATAACAATAGCGCATATGATCAATAAAGGATATAGCTTCATTCTAATTAAATTTCATACATGAATTGGATAGATACAAAATAACCTATCAGGGATCTTCCCCAAGGCAAACCAACTTGTCGCACATAAAAGGGAAAAATGGAACGCGTATAATTAATCTCTGCTTGGAGATGCTTCTTCAAATAAACCCCCATTCCGGCAGTAATGGATAAATCATTATTATTAATGTACTCATCAATATTCCTAAATGGAGACAGATCAGAATGCTTACTTCTGAAAAACCTTCCATAACTCAATCCTCCTTTGGCATAGACTTTATAATAATCTCCATCCTCTACATACCAATCACTGTATCGAAGTGTTACGGGTACTTCCACATAATCCATTCTAAAGCTCCAATCCAATCCAATAATATTCACTTCATTGGCAGATGGTCTAGACCCTCTTTGGCTAAATAGCATATCGGTATCCAACTGCAATTTTTCATTACTAAACATGGTAGATGCTCGAATGCCAGCTCGCAGTCCTGGATTACTGTATCCACCAACATCATCTCCATCAATTTGACTAGCATTTAATCCTAGTATGAGTCCTGCTTTGAATGTTTGTGCCTCCAAAGAAAAAGAAGCCAGCAATAGGCAAAGCGTAAGTAATCTCAAATTCATATATTGAGTTTATATTAAAGTCGGGAATCCTAATAAGTTATGAGACCCCAAAATATAGTATTTTAAAAAAAATACGCAGTAATACGGGCATTGTTCCCAAAATGTACATAATTAACATGATTAATTACACGAAACACAACCTTAAGAAATTAGAATCCATCTTGGAAGAATTGGATTTTAAAATAAGATATGAGAAAGGAAATTTTAATTCCGGATTCTGCGTGGTTGAAAACAGTAAGGTCATAGTTATCAACAAATTCTATGACACCCAAGGTCGAATATTAACCATTATAGATATCCTAAGTAAAAGATCGAATGACACATCCAAGTTGAGCCCAGCTAACCTAAAACTATACCAAACCTTGTTTCCCGAAAATGAACAAGAAAAGACTGCTGAGTCATGAATAATTCATTGACCTTCTTAGGTACAGGTACCTCCCAAGGAGTTCCCGTAATTGGTTGCACATGTGAAGTGTGTTCATCCTCAGACCATAAAGATAAACGCTTAAGAACATCCGCTTTTATCCAATGGAATGGCCAGCATATCGTAGTTGATTCAGGTCCAGATTTTAGATATCAAATGCTTCGTGAAGGGATTCAAAAACTGGATGCTTTACTCCTAAGCCACGAACATAACGACCATATAATCGGGATAGATGATATTAGACCCTTCAATTTCATGCAAAAAGGTAAATTGAACGTTTTTGCCAATGAAACAGTCTCTAAAAATCTATTGGCGCGTTTTGCTTATGTATTTGAAGAAAACCCCTATCCAGGAGCACCACAAATACACCTCAACACCATAACAAAAGACTCCATTGTTCAATTGGACCAGCATTCGATAATTCCTGTGCAATTAACCCATGGAATAACCGAAAGTATGGGGTATAGATTTGGCAACTTAGCCTATCTAACGGACATGAAGACCTTACCCCAGCATGAATATTCTAAGCTTGAAGGTATTGAAACCTTGGTCATAAATTGTTTGAGAAAGGAGGCCCATTTCTCTCATCTAAACTTGGAAGAGGCCCTCGAATTCATTGAAGAGATAAAACCACAACAAACCTACCTAACACACATCAGCCACAGATTTGGAACTAGTCAAGCAATCACTGAACTACTCCCTCCAAATGTCCACGTAGCTTATGATAGATTAAAGATTGCCTTTTGATAGGTTGGCAAATCCCATCAGTTTCTTATTTTTACAGCATTATTCGTAAAATCATCAAAAATGAATCTACTTAAAGACAAAGTAGCCTTGGTAACCGGTGGCTCAAGAGGAATTGGTTCTGCCATAGTAAGAGCTTTCGCTGCAGAAGGTGCACATGTAGCATTTACCTATCTAAGCTCTGAAAAACCAGCGCTTGAAATTCAAGAAGAATTGACTGCGATGGGCGTTAAGGCAAAAGCCTATAAATCAGATGCAAGTTCATTTACACAATCAGAAGAATTAGTAAAAAATGTTCTAGCTGATTTTGAAAAAATTGATGTGTTAATCAACAATGCAGGTGTAACGAGAGATAATCTGATGCTTAGAATGACTGAGGAGCAATGGGATACTGTAATTAATATAAACTTAAAGTCTCTTTTCAACTTAACCAAGCAGGTGATGCGCCCTATGATGAAAAATAGAGGTGGATCCATCATAAATATTTCCTCCGTAGTAGGTGACTTTGGTAATCCAGGACAAGCCAACTATGCAGCTTCTAAAGCTGGAGTTTTCGGCTTCACCAAATCAATAGCAAAAGAAGTAGGTTCTAGAAACATCCGATGTAATGCTATAGCACCTGGTTTCATCAAAACGGATATGACGGAGCAGTTAGACGATTCTACTAAAGATGGTTACCTGACGAATGTTCCATTGAAGCGTTTTGGAGAGGGGAAAGAGATAGCAGATGCTTGTATTTTTCTAGCTTCTGATATGTCATCTTATATGACTGGCCAAACGATGTCCATTTGTGGTGGCTTAAATATGTAAAATAAGCCTACCCTATTAACTTATTAGAGTATAAACGAAAACGTAGTTCATAAATAGAACTACGTTTTTTATATACATAATTAGCCTTATTTACCTTGCCAAATGTACCATATCTGCCTTTTTTTGAATAAAAATCGAGGATAATTGGAATTATTTAACAATTAGTTTATGTTTCTTAATTCAAATAGATGTACATTTGCAATAGAAGCGTATTACAAAACACTACCTATTAAGGAATTAAGTATTCCCAATCAACTAAACGATATATAACCCTATGGAAACAATTAAGAACCGAAAGCTGGATATGACGATTGCTTTAGCAGTCTTTCTTGCTTGTTGCATTCTTTCATTTCTACAGAATGAAGAAGTAGCAAAATCGTTATATACTAATTTAATGCCCTAGAGGTATTGCACTGGCATCTACACTCTTCCAATAGATGTCCAATTGCTGAAATAATCAATAAATATCAAGTCTGTTCCAGACCATTTCAAAATCAGATTACGCTGCTTTTGATGGTCAAAATGTATTTTATAAAAATCTGATCGATCGATTTTTAACTCCACTTGCATGCCTTCTTCATCTTCAATGAAATATTTACCATCAAATAGGCCCATCTTGGAACATTGAAATAAGAAGCAATACTCTTGCAGAAATAACTGCTGCTGAAGAACAGTCAGCAGTTCATCAAATGCCGATTTAAAGGAGCGGTGAATAGGTCCGATTGTAGCGTCAGCCAAAGGAACTTTAGTATAATTTGGTTTTAGAAAGTACCGCATCTCATATTCGTAAGGTACAAATTCACCTTTTACGATTTGACCTACCTTAAAAGGGAGTTGCGTACTTCGATTATAAGCACCTTTCCAAACTATATTCTTGGTATAAAATACTTTTGCAGGTTCCACAGCCAACCAAAGGCAGCGTTCTATAATTAAGTCATCGACATAAGAAGTTGTAATATCGATCACTTTGGCCGTACAAAGCATACCCTTTTCTTGTTCCAGTTCTTTCGTCATGACCTTGACCCCTGCATATCTACTCAGCGACTTTTCCTTGGACTCAAGCACGTTAGGATCTTGCATAGAACGTACGAACAAATATAGATCAGATAGCCCATGTATGGCCTGATTATACCAATCCAATTGATCCTCCTGCTCCTCCTGTTTCGGATATATAGACCTGATTCGATCTGCTAATCCATTTAATTTATAGTTGACTAAAGATTTAGTGATATTTTCCCAAAATGAATAGGGTTTTATTTTCAATTCAGCCAATCCCATCCCTAGTACAT
>CAJXMP010000086.1 GCA_913056515.1 uncultured Lewinella sp. | reverse complement strand
TTGGACTATAGAAAGTAATGGAAAAAGGTCACTGTCAATGTCAAGAAATTTCCTATTCCTTTGCACGTGAAAATGTCATTTCAGCTCATCATTGCCACTGCAAGGATTGTCAAAGATCCACTGGATCTGGCAAGGCAACCATTATTTACGTGCCAAAAAAACATTTAACAATACAAGGAGAGTTAAAATACTTTGAATCCAAAGGCTCAATGGGAATGCATATAAAAAGGGGCTTTTGTCAAAATTGTGGGTCTGGCATTCTGAGCTATGCCAAAGAACTCCCAATGATTTTGTTCCTTAAAGCTGGCACGCTTATTGACTCTAGTTGGGTCGAAATAAAATCTAGCTATTTTAGTGACTCTGCTCAGGCATGGAACAAGGTAGACGATGATATCAAGTCATTCAAAGGTAACCCAGATATAATTAGTAATATAAAATCGGTAATGAAAGCATTATGAAAGCTTATTTTCCAAATGGCAGGTATTTAATGCCCAATCAAGCTGAGAGTTTTTTTCCTTGTTCAGTTCAAGATTGATATAGAAGCGTTCAAGTAACAAGCAAAACACAACCACACAACGTATGGCGTATAAAGTATTAAGCTTATGTAAGCCCTCTCCTGCTTAAGCAATCTAAGTATCTCGGTATTGATACCAATCAGAATTAATATATTTAAAAGCGCCAATTCTGGAAGTTGAAAAACAAAAAATATCCAGCTCCAGGCACCATTCAGAAACAACTGCATGATAAATGGTCTAAATAATATTTTGGCTTGCAAAAAACTTACAATGGCCATGAAAGAATATAAGATCGGCCACACTATTCCAAAGATAAAGCTTGGAGGATTTAATTCGGACTTGTTTAGATTTTCGTACCAAAGCCAGTCGGTATTAAAGGTTGATTGAGCGCCAATCCATGCAAAGACAAATGTTAAAACAGGTAAAGAAACTTTTTTAATAATATTCATATAGAATGTAAAAATATCATATTAGGAGGAGAAATATGGAATCTTTTATTATTTATGCTCTAGTTCTGGCATTGGTGCAGATTTGGTTAATTCCAATGACCTTAAACTTACACAATCTTCAGTGGCAGTTTTCCGATCGGTCAGAAAAAATTGAACGCTCAGATATGCTTAAACGAGCTCTGAGAGCTTCGGATAATCTTAAAGAAACTTTACCAGCTTTTCTGGCATTGGTCCTATTGGCAATGGTTGTAGAGAAAGATGTTTCAAATTTGGCTTGCTGGTGGTTAATTTTTAGAGTTGCTCATGGAGTATGTTATCTGTTTAAAATTAATTACGTCAGAACACTTGCATGGCTAGGGGCTTTAGGGTCATTGATTCTAATGGCTTGTCAGATTATTGCTTAATAAAAAAAAGAGGGACCATTGGTCCCTCTATTTATTTACCTCAGCCCTTATTATTCTGCAGTACTAAAGACCCAATCCATTTGATACGTATCGGCACCAGAACAAGAATCTATGTGCTTATTACGTTCTTTAATCAAGCCCTTTTCTTCAAGATAATCTCTCCACTCAGGCCATAGAGAAACGCCTTTTGACCTCTCAGCGGCATTGTACCAATGATGCATCATTATAAAATCCCAATCTAGATCGGCATCTTGGAATCCTCTGTATGGCGTAAACAAATGTATTCCATATTCCTCTGAACCAAAATCTCTAGCAGCCTGCTCAATTTTGGCAAAAACTTCTTTGAGCTTTCTTAGGTCACCAGTTTTCTTTAACTTGCAGTATCTCCAATCTGTAAAATTTCTCTCTTCTCTTTCTTCAACTGGAGTACGAACGTGAAAAACTGCATGATTGATCATCGAGATGTAATTGCCACATGTGCCAGCAGCGCTTGGAACATCGTTATTGGCAGCCCATTCTGGATATTCATTTAAATAAGCACCCCATTCTCTGTATTGCTCCTCACCATCTGGCCAGTTGCCCCATTGAATGTAATCAAACTCTGCGTCGTTATCCCATATAGGAAGTAGATTAGCGCGATTGTATTGCAATCCTTTTTCAACTAAAAATTTCTCATAGCTTAGCTGTTGAGCTAATACGTCTTGGTAATTTTTGCCCTCATTCAGGTTGCAGAACATGAATTCACTTCTGACCACATATTGTTCAGATGTCTCTGACCATATGGTAAACGATAAAAATATTAGTAATAGTGTTCTCATTTTAATTATCAAAGTCCTCTAAAATAGTTTCGTGTGTGCCACCGTACTGTGCTGAGGAATAATGCTGAGTCTTCAGCTTCCATCCGCCATTTTCGTTAACCCAAGTTGTCGTAACTCTGGTTCTATAGGGTTTACCTTCTTTACCGGTAACACCTTCATAATAAAACCTTACAAAATAAACATCTTTGCTTAGCTTTATAGCTTCGGGATAATGAACAAGGGTAAAGCCAACTGGATAAGCTCTTTCTAGTCCCTCTGGTGTAATGTTTTCAACAGGTTTATGAAAACTACCATCGGAGTTTGTGCTGTAAACACCCGAAGAACTATTTAAAGATGCAGCAGTTTCAAAGTCTCTGGCGTTACGAGCATCGTAAAGCTTTTGTACTGCAGCTAAAACTTCTTTTTCTTCTGATGAGTGACCATCAGCAAACGCAAACGATGCAGTAAATAAAAGTAGTAAAATTCTCATTGTTTACTCCTTATTCAGAATCAATTGCAGGAAAAACTCTAACAAGCAAATCATCAGAGTGAGCTATTGTACCAATGCTATCGTAGCCTTGGTTGGCTTCAGCTAGGTATGGTGTAACAGCTTCGGCTTTTTTTGCGAAGTCATTCCAGTCATCAAAACCACATACTAGGTAATTACCCATTTCACCACCCCATGCATGACCATAACCATCGCAGCCACCAAAGGCTTTAGAGTACGCGTCACCAACTTTTTCCATTCTTTCGCCCCACTCTGACCATGAAATCATAGGTGCGGGAAGCCATTTAGCAAAAACAATAAAATTTGGTGGTCCTTCTAGTTCATTTCTATCCATAGCTAAGATATGGTCTGTATGGCTAGCGAACAATTGTTTTTCATCGCTTGTATCATTTGGTTTGCTAAGAATTTTCCCTAGCTGTTCCATTGTCTGAAAAAAGCATGCTAGATAGAATGCTCTTTGTGCACCTTGTGCATGTCGATATAGCACGCAACCATCGTAACCAAGCTCAATCTGTGATTTAGCTTCATTGACTAGGTTTTTTTCAAGCTGTGAATACTTAGTTCCTGCAGCCATTTCATAAGTTGATAGCAGAACGTATCCAAGAGAAGATTCTTCTTCCTCTTGTGCAAAAAGATTAAACGTTAGAAATAGTAAAAAAATTATTCTCATCTTTCCCCCTAAAACTATTTAAGCATACAAAGACGCCTTCTGGCAGTTACTTCATTATTTTTATCGTACAAATTGACAAAAGCTTGGTACTCTGCATCATCTAATGCTACCTGAGCTTCAGATCTATTATTTAAGTAGTCTCTGAATTCATTCCAGGCTTCTTGACTCTCCCAAACAACAGTCGTGCTAACCCGAAAAAGCTCATCTACAGTATTATTCTCCTCATCTACACGGTATTGCATAGATGGGTAGACTTTTACTTTGGCATTTCGATCTGCGTAGTATTTTTGGTGCATTTTGGCGGCTTTATACCATCCTTTCACAGAACCTTCATCGGTAATTTCTGCGACATAGTAGTTTGCGATCTTGCCTTGGCATTCTGAATATTTGGTAGAAAGTTTGTGGTGATCACTTAAAACGAAAAAGCTTAAAACAAGCAAAAAAGATATTCTTATCATTTTATTCCTCCATGATATTTTTAACATACTTGATGACAATTATCAGTCCTTTGTGTAACTTTAGTGTGTGTTTCAAAAGAGCAACTTAAGATACCTCGTCGAATTCATCATTATTATTACTGGTGTATTCCTATCTTTTTATCTGGATGATTTAAGACAACTAAACGATAAAAAAAGCTACAAAGATACCTTGATAGAAGAATTAATTGTTTCATCTCAGGAAGATCTCGCTCAATTAGATAACATTGTTTCTGATCTTGATAAGGTACAAATTTATATTTCACAAATACTCCTAGACATTGCAGATAACTCTCAGAATCTTAATGACGCAGAAATAGCAGAAAAATACCTTTTTATTACACAAAAAATGAGTGTTTCATTTTTTCCACAGAATGGAATTTTTAATCAGCTAATCTCTACAGGGTCTATTGAATTAATTGATAATAGCGAATTAAGAAGAACCTTGCTAAGTATTTTTACCCATTATTACGATAGAAACAGTGCCAATAATAGAACTTTAGACGATCTATACTTAGCTTTTGGCAAAGATATTGACCCTTACATAAGCGTTATGCCCGTCGATAAAAACGATGCATCTTTCATTTATGGCGATAAAGATGTTGGAACTTACTCTATAGATAGAGAATTTTACTTATCAAACAAGTTTAAAGCCTATTTATTAACAGCAAGCTCAATGACCGATAAAAACATCGATATGCTCAATATTTTTCAAGAAAGCTATTCTAAAGTTGTTGAGCTGGGCTCGGAAGAGCTGCAGTAGTTACCAACCGCAGGCTCGACCTTTATTCTTTTCATCCAACCACTCTTTAAGCGGTGCATAGTAGTTCAACATTGATTTACCATTGAGTTCTCTAGTGCCAATCATGCTTTCCAATGCATCCTGCCATGGTTGACTTTGCCCCAAAGAAAGCATGGCTCTTAGTTTTTCACCAGCAAGCTCATTGCCATATATTGAGCATTCATGTAGTGGGCCATCAAAATCAATAGCTTCACACAGAGCTTCATGGAATTGATACTGTAATATTCTGGCAAGATAGTATCGCGTATAAGGTGTGTTGCCAGGAATATGGTATTTGGCACCTGGATCAAAGGCATCTTCTGGACGATCATTTGGTGCCCTAACACCTTGGTATTTTTCTCTAAGTTCCCACCAATAGTCATTCAGTTCGTCCTCTGAGAGTTCGCCATTAAATACAGCCATGCGCCATTTATCCAACATAAGGGTCCAAGGCGTTGTTACAACACCATCTAGTGCCTGCTTCATCAAGAAAGCAATACTGCCTTGTTTAGCAGCTTCAGCCTCTTCACTCGTAACAAAATCAATTTGTTCAAGATAGCTTGGAGTAATTGATAAAGTTAAGAGGTCGCCAACTGCTTCGTGGAAACCATCATTTGCACCTCTTTGGAATATTTCAGGAAGATCAGCATAGGCTTGATAATAAAAAATGTGTCCAAGTTCATGATGAATGGTGGCAAAATCTTCAGCATTTTTTTCAATACACATTTTAATTCTCAAGTCTTGAGTTTGTGAGTTAATGTCCCAAGCACTTGCATGACATACCACGCCATGGTCAACTGGTTTGACAAATAAGGATCTTTCCCAGAAAGTCTCAGGCAATGGATCAAAACCTAGGCTTAAGAAGAAATTTTCTGAAATCTCCACCATCTCAACCTCAGTTAAATTTTTATCGTTAATGATTTGTGTTAAATCAATGGATGAGGCTGTAGCAGGTTCTTCATAGACAAGATCGTAAACATTGGCCCAAGATTGCGCCCACATGTTGCCCAACAAATGGGCTGGGATTGAGCCTTCATTGGGCACTACGTCGTCCCCATAGAATTCATTTAGTTCTGCTCTTACATGACATTGTAGCGCTTCATATAAAGGCTTAAGGTCTTCATAGACTCGATCAACTGTGGAAGCAAATTCTTCTCTTGGCATATCGTATTTGCTAAACCAAAGATCAGATAACCCCTCATACCCTAAATCTTGTGCACCTTGATTGCCTATATCTACCATACGCAGGTACATATCTTTCATTGGTTTACCAATTTCACGCCAACCATTCCATGCCTTAAGGAGCTCTTCATTATCCCTAGAGTTATCTATGATGTTTTCAAATGCCTCAAGGTCATAACAGTCATCTTCACTAAAACAATGAGTTCCAGAGCCATACATTGCTTCTAGTTCACTCATGATGGTGGAAAGTTCACCTGCCAATTCTTCATTTAATGGTGGAGGCATTACAAAGCCACTCTTAATAAGGTTAAGCGCTCTTCGGTCGGTAGGATCTAGATCAAGATCATCAAAAGTAGCTGCTGTTCTAGCTTCTTCTAAAGCTTTTAAAGTGTATCTTTTTGAATAGTCTGCAATAACTACTTGGGAATCGTAGGTAATAAAATTTGACGAAATCCAAGAAGCTGAGGAAACGACTGGGCCTTCGGTAACAGCTGTATTTTCGTAATCAGCTAAAAAATCTTTGGCATCTTGCTCGGTAACAGAATTTGATTGACCAGAGCAACTAATTAAAACGAATGTGAGAAATATGTATATAAACCCTTTTTTCATCATTAAATTATAACCTAAAAAAAAGGGTGGCATGAGCCACCCTTAAAGTAAAATTCTTCAGATTAGTCCAATGGTTTTGTTAAGTATGAGCCGGCATAAAGCACATATGGTGTGCAATCAACCAATTCAGCCCATTCTGCATTAATCCCAGAATAATCTAGCTCATCTAAGAGCGCTCTATTTACAGCTTCATTAGCAAACGACCCTGGAGATACTACCTGAGTGTAGTTATCCCAATTGTGTTCTACACTGCCTAGCTGTTGATAGAAAAGTCTTCCACCACCTTTTAGGCCATCATCGCTCCATTTTTCAGCAGCTCTGTCATAGAGGTCCCTAACGGCTTGATGTGATGCACCTTCCTTAAGTGAACAGCTTCTGTATTGAACCGGCCATACTTTGCCTTCTGGTGCAGAGTTGTTGTAGATATATTGATAGCCTCTTATAGCACTGCAACTAGAAACTTTATCAAATTCTTTTTGAATGCTGCCACCATTTTCAACCCAGTTTTGCATACCATTAGCCATATCCTCATTGCTCGGCCAATGACCTGACCAAACGTAATCCCAGTCATTATCAACGTCATAGACTTCTTGCAGCAAAACAGCATCGTACTGGCCTTTATCAGCATGTTCATCTAAGAACTTATTAAACTTACCAACCACACGCAAAAGATCGTCAACGTCTTGACCTTCATTGAAGTTGCAAAAATGATATTCAGCAGCCACCCAGGTCCCCTTTTCATGGTTATCTGAATAGGCAAGTACTGAAAAAAATGCAAATAGTGCAATAAAAATTTTCTTCATATTCCTCTCCTAAAAAAAATTATCTCCCTTAAAGTTAGCATTATTGAATTACCAATAAAATACATAGCAACAAATAAACAATTAAATTTTTCCTCTTCTACTAAGATGAATAATTATGCATACTTTAGTAAGGAGTATTTATGTATAGATTACTAATTATTTTATTTCCATTATTCATTAATGCTGAGGAAGTAAAAACGCAAAAAATAGCAGAGATAACGGTTGAAGACCTCACTAATATCGTTCGCATGATTGTTCAGGAAACCCTTGCAAACTGCATGGTTACTGGGGAAATGAAAGGTAGAGCCAAATTTAATTTAGATGTGGAAGGTGAAGTTATAGCTCGCTTAGAATGTGAATTTGAAGAAGCAGCAATTGCAGAAGAGCAAACAGAGGATTAGTTTGTTGCAGGCTTCCAAGATAAGCCTACTCTAAAGTTCCAGAAGTTATCGTTTCCTCCTGCTGGTTCGGATCTCTTAATATCAAGTGGCGTGTATGATGAGCTTAAATTTAATCTCCATTGATCTGTTATAAAATAATTTATACCAAAACTTAGGCTATTCAGCGTACCAGACGTTTCAACGAATGCCCGTTCTCTTATAAACTCTAGCGGAGCATCGATATGGACAGAGGGACTTATATTTGATCGTGCATATGAGACCCAAGGCATTAGCTGTGTTTTTTGGGCTGGCGATAAAACCAGCTCCAATCCATTGTGACCAAAATTAATTTTATCGGAAGATAGTCCTATGCATCCTGAAATGTTCTCGGGTGAATACAAGGGTGCAGCAACAACATCTGCGCTACATGTTACATCTGCTGTAGCACTGCCATTGAGCTTAAAATAGCGCAAACCCAAAGCTATATTGTCATTTTTATATAAGTTTTTTGCCCAGGAAAATCCCCACAAGCCTTTTGGTTGAGCACCATTTATCTCTAATGAAGGGGTCCAAGTAAGCTCAAGTATGGAATTCCAATAAAAGCCGCTGGATATCTTCCCTCTGCCAAAAACTGGCGATTTATTTAAGTCTTCATATTTAAAACCACCAAAACCAATTTTTTGTTGGTCTGCGTTTAGCTTGGGTATGGTGCTTACCTCACCGGAAAGATAAAATTCTCCAACCTCAAGTTTAGGAATAATTCCATCTCCAAGATTTAGTGTTGCGGCTGTTTGGTAGGACATGCCCCACCCTTCTGGACTATCAATAGCAACATTTTCGCCTGCAGCTTTGAATTGAATAACTATTGATACTAGCGCTAGTATTAGAAATCTCATGATTTAGGACATAATACCACGGTACATCAGTATGGGTGATAACCATTGCAGAAATAGTCAATTCCTTGATCATTTTTTAGATAACCGTCTTTAGCTTTATAAGCATTCGTACTAACAGAAAAATCTTCGACTTTTCTGAATTCACCCCCGTTGAAAAAAATTGCACTTAAGCCACCGTTTGAATTAGGTTTTAATGAAGCAATTTGGATACCGTAAGCCCAAGCAGTATCAACTTTTAATACTCCATCTTCTTCATACATAAGCCATTTTACTCCTGCTAGATTTGTCCACCACCAAAAACCATTATCTTTAATAATTTCAACGTAATGATAGTTATTCGATGCATTGGTATCTTCCCACTTTCCTTCGAGAGCTTCAAATCCTATATCATTGATATCCAAGGAAGACCACTCAACAATACTTAGCCCTTCTGCTAGTGTTGGTGATGCTTGCAGCAGTCTCTTTTCAATGGTTTCCCAGTAATAATCTGGTTCATGAGTTCCTTCAAAATCATTGGGCCAGAACGACCTTACAAACCAATCATGACCGGTAACTTCGAGTTGATATTCGGGCCATGTTCGATATAGGTGATGCATAATCTCATGTTGAAACCATTGAGGCTGATACACCCTACGCTCTATGGAGGTATAGTCGCCACTACCATTCATGTAATACTTTCTAAGAAAATGTTTATCAGTTGCGATCATTAAGGGCACTTTTTTATCCGACAATCCCATGCCCCCATCAACCCAATAGTCAGGAAATGCCGAACCATCGCCAACAACTCCAGAAGGCGTTATAACCAACCACAAATTTGTTTGCTCTCTTATTTCTTTTGGCACCCTATTTACTATCTCCCTATTATTTGCGTAGCTTGATAGTATCCTTGAATTGCCATAGCCATTATCACTCACACTAAAATTGGTTTTAGTACATTCTTCTTGGATATGAACATTGGTTTTTGTATCTAGGCCATTTGTAATTGCTTTCATCCAAAGTTCAAATAAATAAATGGCTTCATGAAGAATTAAGTTATTGTTCTCTAACATTCTATTGTCTAACTCAAGATAAACTTCTTCCGTATCGTAATTAGTATTAATAGGCCTGGTGGCATTTGTGCACAGAACCATGACAGCTGTAATTGTGAAATTTCCTGTCGATTCAATTGGTAAGACTTGAGTTACTTTATCTATCATTCTTAAGCTGTAATAACCTATTGGATCACCATTATTCAATCCAAATGCTTTGGCATTATCACGCCAGGAATTATCGTAAAGAGGGTACTCGTTGAAAGCATTTTCAACTATTTGACTGGCTGATTCATAATCACCTGCTTGCAATGCCTCCTGAGCATATATTGAGCTTTCCATGCCCATTAAATACTGGTCTGTAAAATCAGTTCTTAATACGCCTTTTTCATCTCGTAGGAAATTGTAATAATCAACTAGCGATTCTGACATTACAGAAATAGTTCGAACTTCAGTTTTAGAATTTCCAGAACTATCTGATGCACGATAATAAATGTAATAGGTTCCAATAGTATTCACATCCACCTCACCTTCAACAGAAGATGAAGGGGTTTCACCAGAATCATCTGAGTAGGTGGCACCTGGATCAACGTAGTCTGTCCCAACAACATGATAAGTTTGTTTAGGACCAATTAAGGATATTACAGGAGGAGTTGTATCTTGTGATGGCTTTTGATTAGGGGTATCACTGCTATCTGAGTCATCTGAACCGCTACTACAGGAAACAAGAATCAGTGCAACAAGAACGTTTAATAATTTGGCCCAATTCATAGCCTGATTATGCAATATATCTGACAAAAAATGCAATATAGAATAATTATAAATTATATTTTTCTCCTTCTTTGAAGTACAAATAAATTTGATATATTAAATATGG
>CAJXMP010000085.1 GCA_913056515.1 uncultured Lewinella sp. | reverse complement strand
TCCTGCTGAACCATTGCTGCAGTCAACACACCCAAATCCAACAGGGCTTTGGTAATCATCTGCGCACCTGCATCCTCCAATGCCTGAAAGGTCACTCCAGGTTTCAATAATCCTATCAACTGTTCCAAAACATGCTGAACCTGCTCATACACCGCAAGCTGCCGAGGAGTAAATACTCCATGGACTGGAAATACTCGGGTAATATCCGACTGGTAATGCCCATAACAAGCACCCACATCGACCAAAACCAAGTCCCCCATTTGAAGCATTTGGTTATTCTGCTGATAATGCAAAAGGATACCCGAAGCACCAGATGCTATTATTGGCGGGTATGCAAAACCTGAGGCCTGATGCTGCAGAAAGGTATGTCTTAAACTATTAGCTAATTCATATTCATAAACACCTACCTGAATCTTTTCGCGCAGCTCCTCCAAACCCTTAGCGGTAATAGCACAGGCTTCTCTCATCATAGCGATTTCTTCCTCTTGTTTGATCGCCCTTAACTCATTGGAATATGTTTTTAGAGGAAGCGCAGTATCGGCACTCCACTGTAGTTCTGCGCAGAGGTGATGGCTTTGTTTTTTATCCAGAATCAACTGATTAGCCGTTTTCGTCAGGGTATTTAGAGTGTCTTCAAAGACACTATTGAGCTCATAACGATCAAAAGCATCCGATTGAATGATGGCTTGCAAGGCATATATACGGCCCGTCCACACCAACTCTAAAGTTTCGATGGAAGGATGCAATAAGATTTCTGTTTCGATGGCTTGATCCGCATCTGTCTGTAGGATTAGCGCACAATCCTCTAAGTCCACACCAGTAAAGTAATAGAAATCGGAATCTTGATGAAAGGGATAAAACTGCCCATCTGATCTGGGCACTAAGGTATTACCTCGAATAATAATCAAGGACTGTGGTGGAACAGTAGCAGCTAGTCGAGCTCTATTTTGTTGAAAGAATGCAGGAGTTAGAGTAGGTTGTCCCATACGCTTTTAGTTTGATACTAAAAGATCTGTGCTCGGGTCAAAATTCCAGGAAATCAGCTTTTCTTTGGCCCTTTCTTTAACGGCCGGATTGATATATGCGCCCAATGTACCTACGGCAATAAAGAGCAATTTGATATCATCGGTGTAGCCAATGAAAGGCGTAAGGTCTGGTATTAAATCAATGGGTGCAATGAAGTATCCGACTACGCCAATAATGATATTTTTAGCCCAACGAGGGGTGTCTGTTCGCTTGTAAGCATAGAAAAGTAGCAAGGCAGAATAAATACCTTGAGCACCAACTTGTCTTCCAAATCGACTGATTTTTTTCCAAAACTTCCGCTCTGAAAACTTATCCTTATATGTATCTGGATTATCCTTCATTTTTCTTGTCCAGCATGTATTCAAATACTTTTCTTTTCCGTCTATTCAAGCCGTAGGATCCCCTTCTTGCCATTACAAATAAGAAATATCCAAAGCCCAAGACCAAAATAGTCGTAGTCAAAGGCGTCATACCAAATGTAATCATAGAAACGGTGTACATCACCAACCAAGGAATACCGAATTGAATATCATATTTCATGTTATTCTTTGCCTCTTGAATAGCATCCAAGAGTCTTTTCTCCGTCCATGAAATCGACTGAATCTTCTCCCTATCCTTTTTAGGAAGACCCAAAAGCATTTTTTCTAATGTAGGATCTACTTGTTTCATGATTAATAATCTACCAGTTCAACATCTTCTAATGCATAAATCAATCGATTGATATCCGAATCATTCAACTTCAATATGCCTTTTACAATAACAGCCTCAGCGGTATAATCAATTTCCTCTTTGGTATACACCTCCATGATCGTTTCTGGACCTGCACCTCCGCAGAAGAAACACATATTATACGGATAGGCTGATAAGAAGAATTCCGTTTGACCCTCATAGCCTTGAGAAGGTACAATATATCCTCTGATCTCTATTTCTTGGCCATCATATTTGCGCACGCCTGGACTAAAGACAGGTACATCCACTTTGAAGCCCTGAAACTCATCATATACCTTCTTGTAGGTTATCTTAGACAATTTATGCCACATCTGAGCAGCTTGAAGCTCTCTAGCCTCACGCTCATCCGTCGACTGTGCCTTCAAGGGTATCATCCCAACTAAAAGCAATACAATCAACACGCTTAATGGTCTAACTAACTTTAGCATCATTCTACTAGTTTTGCCTGTTCTAATTTATACATTACAGATTCCGAATCCAAAGGTGTAAATCTAAAAACACCCTGCAAGGTTATTTGTTCCTCTGAATATGCTTGAGTGGTACCCGATTCCATTTGTACTTCAATAATAGTCTCTGGACCAGCATTGCCACAAAAGAAGCAATTTGCATATGGATACAAGGAAAAAAAGAAATGTGCTTGTTCTTTCTTCCCTTCCAAAGGTACAATATATCCTGGCAATTCGATGGTCGCCCCATCCAGCTCTTGAATCAACTCACTAAACTTACCAGGTTCATATTTTACCGACCCAAACATATCTTCTTGGAATTCAAAACGAATCAAAGATAAGGTCCCCCAAGTGGTTTGTGCTTGACCGGTAAAAGCCATCCATACCATAACAATAACGACAAAGCATTTTCTCATCATACTTTAATATATGCTGAATAGTATTTTTTTAACAGAAAATTTGACGAAGCGCGTTATTCTTCTGACAATGTGGTGGAAATGTCTGACACACTAGCCATAATAGCTGGAATAATAGCTGCCGTGAGCCCAATAAGCAGCACAACGAGCAACATCCAAGCTTCCTCAGCTAAGAATCGCCATGCCTCAAATCCATAGCGGTATTCCGCTTCCAGCATATCTGCGAAGATCATCATGCCACCATGACTGAGCAGCAAGCCCAACAGATACCCTATTACCGCGATAAATGCGCCTTCCAACATGATTAAGGAAAAAATCATGCCTCTACTGGCACCCATACTGCGCATCAAAGCCAGTTCATACTTCTTTTCTTTAAGTGCGTTGACTAAGGAGAAGAAAACGCTTAGCGCGGATACAAAAACGATGATCATAGCAATGATCCGCATCATATCGACCCCTATACCAATATTGCCCTGCAACTTCAACACTTCATAAGCAGGATTAGCCGCCATCAGATCGGTATTTTCATTGATATTACGACCCAAATTAAGCGCTCTGAAATTCTTTTTGTTTCGGAATTGGACCAAAATAGCAGTCAATTCTTGACCATCCTCCTCCCAGAAAGGTGCCTCAGCTTCATGCTCGTGCCCTTCATGATTATGCCCTTCATGGTCATGGTCATGTGCATCATGATCGTGTTCATCTGCTTCGTGGTCATGTCCTTCATGATCGTGTTCCTCCGCACCATGCTCATGATCGTGTACAGCCCATACTGCTCGAGTACTACAAAGAATCAATTGGTCGATAACGGACTGCGCTTTATTCAATACACCCACCACAACAAAATCAGCCGCATCATCATGTACCATGTTTATATCAGCGGACAAACCGTGTGAAGATTTAAATCTATCGCCAAGCTTCAATCCAGTATCCTCAGCCACCCGATGCCCAATAACCACCTCAGTGCCTTTTTCCCACAGTCTACCTTCCGCTAAGGAAGCCTTATATAAATCAACAATATTATGTTCAGAACCTATAATCCGAAACCCTTTATAATTATCTCCAATAGATAGTGGAACTGCGTTTCCAATCAATGGATTGTCTGGATTTAAGAATGGACGAGCATTTTCAGTAGAAATATTTCCAGTAGGTGGATCAATATGGTACATATTACACAGGACCATTTGTAAAGGGGATCCTTTTGCTCCAATCACTAAATCAATCCCAGCGAAGTTATTCTCCATCTTCTCTGTTACCTGGGTATTGATCAACAACAGCATAGAGATCAATCCTACACCTAGTGTAAACAGCAATAAGTTCAAGACTAAGCTCAGCGGTCTATTCACCAAGTTTTTCCAGGTAAAGGTGAAAAAGAAGTAGAAGAAATTATGGATAGATCGCATTAGCCTTCTGATTTTACCTGGTTAATATCTAATAAAATTTGCTGAGGAACCTTGTCAGTTAGCCTATTGTCATGTGTTACAATCAAGAGACTCGCTTGAGCTTGTTGAGCTGCATCTTGTAGTAAAAGCAGCACCTCTTCAGCATTTTTATCATCTAATGCAGAGGTAGGTTCATCAGCCAATATAAGCTTGGGTTCATTAATCAAAGCTCGTGCAATAGCAACGCGTTGCTTCTCCCCCTGACTTAAGGCTTTTACAGAAACCTTTGCTTTCTGCTGTATACCCAATCGCTCCAATAAGTTTAATGCCTTTGATGGATTAGTGTCTAGCCCTGCTAGGCGTTGCGCCAATAATAAGTTATCCAATACGGTAAGGGCTTGTACAAAGTGAGGGCGTTGAAAAACAATTCCTATTTCTTTACCTCTAAAGGCGTTCATTTCTTTTGCTGAAAAACCACTAATGGCTTGCCCATCAAATTCAATCACACCGGCATCAGGACTGAGAATCCCCGCAAGCATGTGCAAAAGGGTTGTTTTTCCACTTCCAGAAGCTCCTAGTAACAAGCATGTCTCGCCACTTCCGCAAGTTATATCGGGGTACTTTAATCGAACATTCCCCTTGTAGTTATATGTAAGCCCTTTTGCTTCAATCATTTTTTCTATAAAAAAGCAGCTCCGTACACGCCTGCACTACCACCCAATTTAGGTCGAAGGATAGGTGTACGAACCTCATCCATGAAAATCTCTTCTGCCACCGCTTGAATACCTTCTTGATATAATTCATCAATATTAGCCAGACCTCCACCTATAACAATTACATCGGGATCCAACATATTAATGATGTTACCCATGGCCTTGCCAAAATATTTGATCAAGCGATTGAATGTTTCAACGGCTATGTCATCTTCTTTATTTCGAGCCAGCTCAATGATATACTTCAATTTTTTGAATTCACCCGTTCTAGACTCATAGTACTTTTCCAGTGAAGGACCTGATATGAAGGTTTCAATACACCCAGTACGGCCACAATTACACTGATTCTGATCAGAAATTACCGTATGTCCAAATTCAGCGGCAATTCGGTTTTTACCATTCCATACCTTCTGATCCAAGACTAAACCTCCACCAACGCCGGTACCCATAATCACTCCGAATACCATTCGAGCATCTTTTACCCCACTACCTGAACCCAATACCGCCTCTGCTAATGCAAAGCAGTTCGCATCATTAGCCACACGTACCTCTAGGCCGAGTAAATCCGATAAATCTTGTTTGAATGGCTTGTTTAACAAACAGGTATTATGACAATTGATCATTAATCCTGACTGTTCATCTATGATACCGGGTGTCCCAATACCCAACTTGGTAGGCCTGGAGCCTAACTTAGAAGACAAGTCCTCTATAAATTGAGCAATGTTTTGAAGTAAGGTATTATACCCCTCTTTATGATTAGCAGGTATACGATCGCGCGCAACCTCTTTATAATCATTATCTGCATCCAGCACAGCACATTCAACCTTAGTACCTCCAAGGTCTATTCCCCATAATAAGTTCATGAAGCAAAGTTTGTTGAAAATAGTTTTATTGGCCGAACCGAAGCGCAATTTACTTCTATCCCCTTTTTTTTAAAAATTTTATTTCTTCTAAATGACTTTTAGTGAAATTAAATCCATTTATATGAGCTGCCAATCATTTTTTATCAACAGAATAGTATCTTTGTTCCTTATTCTAAAAAGACGATTTTTCAAAAGTTCATAAGTTAAGAACACCGTACAATGTATAAGGAGTATAAGAATTTGGATTTACCCGCTATCGATCAAGAAATGTTAGCATTTTGGGCATCCGAACAAATTTTCGAGCAGAGTTTAGAGCAAAGAGACCCCAATAATAGTTTTGTATTCTATGAAGGCCCACCATCAGCGAATGGAAAGCCCGGAATTCACCACGTTATTGCGCGTACGGTAAAAGATTTGTTTTGTCGTTACCAAACGATGAAAGGTAAACGCGTAGATCGAAAGGCAGGTTGGGATACCCATGGTCTACCTATTGAGTTGAGCGTTGAAAAAGAGTTAGGTATTACGAAAGAAGATATTGGTAAAACCATCAGCATAGCGGATTATAACCAAAAGTGTCGAGAGACGGTAATGCGCTATAAAGATCAGTGGGATGACCTGACTACTAAAATGGGATACTGGGTAGACTTAGATCAGCCTTATGTAACCTATGAAAATGAATATATTGAGTCGGTTTGGTACTTACTCAAAGAACTGTACAAGAAAGACCTGATTTACAAGGGGTATACGATTCAACCCTTTTCACCAGCTGCTGGAACAGGATTAAGTTCACACGAGCTGAATCAACCAGGCACCTATCGGGATGTAAAAGATACCTCAGCTGTCGCTCAGTTTAAAGTAGTCAAGAATGAGCAATCGGCATTCCTGTATGAGGGTTTGGATGACGAGGATGTACACTTCATCGCTTGGACCACTACCCCATGGACTTTACCGTCCAATACAGCACTTGCCGTTGGTAAGAATATCACCTACGTTAGAGTAAAGACCTACAACCCATATACTAAAACCTTAGTCAATCTAATCTTGGCCAAAGATTTAGTGGGCAAATGGTTCAAACCAGAGCAAGCTGAATTGGATGTAGAAGCTTATCAAGAAACAGATAAGCAAATTCCTTACCGTATTGAAGCGGAGTATCAAGGTGCTCAGTTTGAGCTACTAGAATACGAACAGCTCCTGAATTATGCCCTACCAGAAGAAGGAGATGCATTTAAAGTCTTACTAGGAGATTTTGTATCTACAGAAGATGGTACAGGGATAGTACATATTGCACCATCATTCGGTGCAGATGATAAATTTGTGGCGACCAAATATGGTATTGGCTCATTGACCTTAGTGGATAAGCAAGGGAAATTCGTGGATGAAGTGACTGATTTTGCAGGTCGCTTTGTGAAAGACTATCAAGAGGAAGGAGATGCCTACCAAAATGTAGATGTAGATATCAGTATCAAACTAAAACAAGAGAACAAAGCCTTCAATGTTCAAAAATATAGCCACAACTATCCACATTGTTGGAGAACGGATAAACCTATATTATACTATCCACTAGATTCTTGGTTTGTTCGAGCATCTAGCATGAAGGAACGCATGTCGGAGTTGAATAACACCATCAACTGGAAACCGAAATCAACGGGTGAAGGTCGATTCGGTAAGTGGCTAGAGAACCTACAAGATTGGAATTTATCTAGATCGAGATATTGGGGGATTCCACTTCCAATATGGAGAACGGCGGATGGAAATTCAGAAATATGTATTGGTTCTATTGAAGAATTATCTGCTGAGATAGCAAAAGCCAATACTGCATTAGGTTTAAACCAAAATGTACCAGAAGATTTACACCGTCCATATATTGATGATGTAACACTAGTGAGTGATTCAGGGGAGCCAATGACTCGTGAATTGGATCTGATTGATGTTTGGTTTGATTCTGGGTCTATGCCTTATGCTCAATGGCACTATCCATTTGAAAATAAAGAAAAATTCGAGCGCAACTTCCCAGCCGATTTCATTGCAGAGGGTGTGGATCAAACCAGAGGTTGGTTCTATACACTGCATGCGATTGGTACGATGGTATTCGATTCTGTTGCCTATAAAAATGTGGTATCCAATGGTTTGGTGCAGGATAAGCACGGAAGAAAGATGTCCAAACGCTTAGGTAATGCCATTAATCCATTTGAAACCTTGAACCAATACGGTGCTGATGCTACCCGTTGGTATATGATTTCAAATGCACAACCTTGGGATAATCTGAAGTTTGACCTAGATGGTGTAGATGAAACCCGAAGAAAGTTCTTTGGAACACTCTATAACACTTACGGCTTCTTTGCACTCTATGCCAATATTGATGGATTTGATTACTCGCAGGCGTCTGTGCCTATGGAGGAGCGACCAGAGATTGATCGATGGATCATTTCCTTGTTAAATACCTTAAAAGAGGAAGTAGATGCTTGCTATGCTGACTATGATGCAACGAATGCTTCTAGAAAAATCTTTGAATTTGTAAACGATAACTTGTCTAACTGGTATGTTCGTTTGTGTAGAAGACGATTCTGGAAGGGTGCATTGACACAAGACAAAATAGCTGCCTATCAGACCTTATATGATTGCTTAGTTACGGTTTCCAAATTGATGGCACCAGTAGCTCCTTTCTTTGCAGATTGGTTGTACAGAAACCTCAATGAAACTACCAATCAAGAACCACATGCATCCGTTCATTTAACGGATTTCCCTGCTATTGATACTAAGCTAATCGATAAAGCCTTGGAAGAACGTATGGGATACGCGCAAAAGATTTCGTCTTTGGTGCTTTCGCTTCGTAAAAAGGAAAAGATTCGAGTAAGGCAACCGCTTCAAAAAATTATGATTCCAATTCTAGACAGCTACTTCCAACAACAGGTAGAAGGGGTCGAGGATTTGATCAAATCAGAAGTCAATATCAAAGAGATTGAATACTTGACGGATACCAGCGGGGTACTGAAAAAGAAAATCAAGCCTAATTTCAAAACACTAGGTAGACGACTTGGAAAAGATATGGGTGCAGCCTCTAAGGCCATTGCTCAATTCGATCAAGACACCATCAATGCCATTGAACAAGCCGGTTCCTATCAATTGAACCTGGGAGATAACAGTTATGATTTGACCCTAGATGATTTTGAAATAACCACCGATGATATTCCAGGTTGGTTAGTAGCTAATGATGGAGCAATAACTACTGCTTTAGATATAACCTTGACAGATGAACTGAAAGCAGAGGGTATGGCCAGAGAGCTTGTCAATAGAATCCAGAACATTCGTAAAAACAGCGACTTCAATGTTACGGATAAGATTGATGTTCAACTGGAAGCGCACGAGGCTATCCAAGCTGCAGTGGATCAATTTGGAGACTTAATCTCCAATGAAGTGTTAGCGAATTCCATTCGAACAGTGGAAGGACTCGACACAGGAGAATCCATTGATCTACCAGATGAAGTTCAACTCCACATTCAAGTTCAAAAGATTTAATACAAGAAAAAAAGCAGGTTTAAGACCTGCTTTTTTAGTTTAATGGATAATAATAATTATTTTTTGAGAGTGCCAAGAGGCATATTGTATGCGAAACTAAATCTGTTCTTATGAAATTTTTTACCCCCATCATCATTATTGATGTCCATTAAAAACACTATCAATAATTAAAAAAAGTCTGCTCCAAAAGCAGGCTTTTTTAATTGGCTAGCTTAATGCCTAAAAATAATCCCAGCAAACAAACCAACACTGAGCCTATGATATTCCAGCTTAAACTCCACCAATCAGATACCTCAAGCAACTTATAATTATCTAATGAAAATGTAGAGAAAGTAGAGAAGCCTCCGCAAAATCCGGTCATCAGCAGTAATCGTTGACGCGCACTAAGCAATCCTTCCAAATTTTTTGCAAACAAGAATCCTAATAAAATACTAGCCAACAGATTTGCTGCGAAGGTAGCCCATATACTTGCTTGGGCCAACCAGCTAATCTTCGATATGAGAAATCGTAAAACTGAACCTAAGCCACCACCAATAAATACCCATAGTACCTGCATAGTATCAATTTTATTTAAAGGACTTGTTCCACCTTTTTATCAGGCTTTTTTGTGTCTAGCTCAATCTGTCTTTTGTTCAATCGCTTTAGAACCATAGTCATACCCGTAGCTAATGAAAAAATAATAGCAAGCAGGTAAAAGGCACCAATAGACTGGAAAGAAAACACAATGGCCATAAAACCTATATTCACCAATACTAAAAGGGCTGTTGCCTGAAAGTGCGTGAGTCCTAAATCAATAAGCATGTGGTGGATATGCCTTCTATCTGGTTGGAAAGGAGATCCTCCTCTTAAGATTCGAATAGTAAAAACACGAATAGTATCGAAAATAGGAAATAAATAAATCCCTACAATGACAGCTGGAATAGAGTCAATTTTAAAGGCATTAGTTGGGACAAGCTCTGAATTCACTGACATCATCTCTATGGATATAAAACCACACATGAGCCCAAGGATAGTAGAGCCGGTATCCCCCATGAATATTTTTGCCTGTACGATATTGTACCGCAGAAAACCTAAAACGGCGCCTGCCAATGCAAAGCAAACAAGCGATAGTCCTAAATAATCGACCAAAAAGAACCAAACTCCCCCCACTATAGCCGCAACCAAAGAAATACTGCCCGAAAGTCCATTTATACCATCAATCAAGTTGAAGGCATTGATCAGGAAAATATACAACAGAACACTAAAACTATAGGCAAAAATAGGAGGTAGCTGATACACTCCAAACAAGCCGTGAAAACTATCCAAAAAATAGCCAGACTTAAATACTAATATGCATGCAGCTAAGGTTTGAGCAAAAAACTTCACTCTAGGACTGAGCGGAATGATATCGTCTCGCAAACCAATTAGAAAAAGAATCAAAAGAGCACAAATGAGGTATTGAATCCCGCTGATATTACCAAAATCCAACCATAAGACCACAGCAAAAATCAATC
>CAJXMP010000084.1 GCA_913056515.1 uncultured Lewinella sp. | reverse complement strand
ATCGATTTACTTGTCGAGCGATAAAAACAGAAGTTGATGGTGCCCTTGGTGCTTTTGGAGCTTGGTTGCTTAAACCCTATAGTGACAAAACTGGCTTTCATGGTCAAAATACGACTAGTATAGCTGAGGTTAGTGCTATCGCGGATTTAGCTAAAAAACATGGTATGCAACTTTGTGTGCATGCTATCGGAGATAGAGCTAATAAGGAGGTTTTGGATATCATAGAGACTAACTTTGAAGGGATGGAGGATCCTGATTTAAGGTGGCGAATTGAACATGCACAACATTTAGATACAGCAGATATTCCTAGGTTTAGAACGCTAGGAGTGATTGCTTCCATGCAGGGTATTCACTGTACATCTGATGCTCCATTTGTAGAGAGTAGATTAGGGGCGGAGCGCGCCAAATATGGTGCTTATCCCTGGCGAACACTGTTGGATAATGGAGTGGTTATAGCCAACGGAACAGATACGCCCGTAGAAAAAATAGACCCCATTGAATGCTTATATGCTTCAGTTACTCGGAAACGAATTGATAATGGATTTGAATTTTATACAGAACAAGCTATGACACGGGAGGAAGCTATTTATTCGTATACTTTAGGGAATGCTTTTGCAGCTTTTGAAGAGCAGGAAAAAGGCTCTCTAGAAGTTGGAAAGTTTGCGGATATGGTAGTATTATCCAATGACCTCATCCAATGTTCCGATGAGGCCATTCTTGATACAAAAATTTTAATGACCATACTTGATGGTGAAATCGTCTATACTGCAACAGAGTAGAGCTATTTATAAAAGACGGCCATCTCTTCCAGGCTTTTTCTTTTTAGTTTTGGAACCTTAACATCAGCTTCAGGATAACCTACTGGAAGTAAAAGAAAGGCACGCTCGTTTTTAGGTCGTTCGAGAATTTTTTCCAAAAAATTCATTGGACTGGGCGTATGCGTCAGCGTTACTAATCCAGCTTGATGAATGGCAGAAATTAAAAATCCACTGGCTATGCCGACACTTTCGTTGACATAGTAATTTTTTTTCTTTTCACCATTTTCAATATCATGGACTTTCTTAAAAACAATGATGAGCCAAGGTGCTTCCTCCAAGAAGGGCTTTTTCCAATCCGTCTCAAATTTTTCTAAATCTTTTAACCATTCATCGCCCATTCGTCCATGATAATTGGTGTATTCTTCTTTTTCAGCTGCAATCCTAATCTCCTTTTTTAGAGCTGGATTGGATATGGCACAAAAGGTCCATGGTTGCTTATGTGCACCAGATGGAGCTGAAGATGCAGTTTTTATGATGTTCTTGATAACTTCTTCATCAACAGGGGTGTTAGAGTAGTGTCTTACTGATCGCCTCTTATTTGTTTCTTCAAAAAAGATTTGAGCCTTTTTTAGAGATTCTTCTGGTGTAAGTGGGTCATAATCGTAAGGTATAAATGCGGAAGGCTTCATTATATAATAATTTAATTCTTGTAAATTAAGGAAGGAGAAAGCCAAGGCAAAGAAAAAATACAAAAATGAAAGAGGAATTAAATGAATTGTCTAAAGTGGAGCAGCTTGCTCGTCAACTCGAACCTGACCAAAAAGTACTTCGACAATGGTCAGAAAGTGTGCTTCAATACGGCTTGTCTTTTGTAGATGAATTAGATAGTAGTGGGGCCTACCAAGCACATGACGGATCAACACTGCATTTCGATGATATTCAGGAGGGAAGAGGAAATATTGATCAGGTCATCCAAGAATTAAAAGATAAGGTAGATAGTATTGGGATAAACCCTGCTTCTGGAGGCCATTTAGGGTATATTCCTGGAGGAGGTTTGTATCCGGCAGCTTTAGGGGATTATTTAGCAGCTGTTACAAACAGATATGCGGGTATTTTTTATGCTAACCCAGGAGCAGTGAGTATGGAGAATGATATGATTAAGTGGACGGCGGAACAAATGGGCTATCCATCTAATTGTGGCGGTAATCTATGCTCAGGGGGGTCTATTGCTAATTTAATTGCCATTACTACTGCGAGAGATAAGATGAATATTGAAGGGGAACGGGTGCGTGATGCAGTGGTTTATATGACTCAACAAGTCCATCACTGTATTCATAAAGCCTTACGAATTGCAGGTTTGGGGAATACTATTTGGAGAAATATACCTTTGGATGCGTCTTTTAGAATGGATGTAGAACGATTAGAAAAACAAATTCAAGTGGATCGTCAAGCTGGATTAAATCCATTCTTGGTTGTTGGGTCTGCTGGAACAACAGATGTAGGCGCTGTAGACCCTTTGGAAGATTTAGCCAGAATTTGCTCCGCTAGTGGTTGCTGGTTTCATGTGGATGGTGCTTATGGGGCTGCGTTTAGATTGCTCGAAGATAAAGCTGAGTTATTCTCTGGCATGGAGTTGTCTGATAGTATGGTCATAGATCCGCACAAAGGTTTCTTTCTACCTTATGGTCTAGGTATTGTATTAGTCAAGGATAAACTAGCTATGGCTAAGAGTCATGCTTATCAAGCCAATTATATGCAGGATGCTATGAATGACTCAGATCTGGACTTTAGCCCAGCGGATTTATCTCCTGAGTTGACTAAGCATTTTAGAGGATTAAGGATGTGGATGAGCTTAAAACTTCTGGGTTCAACGGCCTTGAAGGCGGGGATTCGGGAGAAGCATTTACTGGCTAAATATTTTTGGCATAGTATTCAAGGAATTGGTTTTGAGGTTGGACCTGAGCCTGCCTTATCAGTAGTTACCTATAGATATCCATTTGAGGAATCAGCCAATGAAATGAATCTTGAATTGATGAAATACGTATTAGCAGATGGGCACAACTTTATTTCATCCACAACTATTGAAGAAGAGGTGTGGCTTCGATTAGCCGTTTTATCTTTTAGAACGCATAGAGATCGTATAGATCATTTGATGGATACTTTAAGAAAAGGTGTTGAAAATTTAAGATCTAGATAGATTTTATTAATCAGTTATTTTTTAGATTTTTGCCTGCTTGTTTAACTTAAATTAAGAACATGAAAGCTGGGGTTATCGCAACGCTATTAGCTATACTCGCAGGAGCTATTGTTCCTGTTCAAGTGGGAGTAAATGCAGTACTCGATCAACAATTGAAGAGTCCATTTTTTACCTCCTTCATCGTATTTTTAGTGGGAGCTATAGGCATATTTATTTCTTTTCTATTTACCCAAGAATCTATTCCTAACGCAGGAACCATTAGAGCAACTACCTGGTGGGCTTGGCTGGGAGGACTTTTAGGAGCCCTGTATATTTTGTCATTGATCATTTTGGCGAATTACATCAATATTGGCTTATTAACTATTCTCGCTTTAGCAGGTCAATTAGTAATGGCTATGATAGTCGATCATTTTGGATGGTTTGGTTCAGAACCGAATCCTATCAATTTATACAAGATTGGAGGGGTTATTTTGATTAGTATAGGTATCTATCTGATCAAAAAGTTCTAAGAAAGCATAGAATCAGTCTAAAAAATTGGTCTTTCCCTTTACAGGGTTATTGGTTTTATTTAAATTGAAAGCTAATATACTAGCTCATAGCGTTTCTATGTTAATACCCATACTTTAAAGGTATTTTAGAGGATTTATGGAATGGAATTGCTATAAATATTTGTTTGTACCTATAAGTCAAGTGTTGGAAGTCAACTTTTTAGATTAAGTAGTTGATTTTCATGAGGAAAACTAAAAAATCTACATGGCATCTCAACCAAAGAAAAAGAGGAAAACAGGTGATAAGATTATTGATGAACGCGTTCCAAAGTTAACAGGACTGATATTATTATTTATCTCCTTTTTTCTAGGCTTATCAATGATTTCTTACCTATTCACATGGACCAGTGATCATGACATAGTAGACTCTATGTCCTTTATTGATTTCCTTCGGTCAGGGGAGGAAGTAAGTAATTGGCTCGGTTTGTTTGGAGCTATTATTTCTAATTTTTTCATCCATTGGATGTTTGGCCTGCCTTCTTTCCTTTTAGTGTATATGATTATTGTGGTTGGTTGGTATTTGTTTCAAGGAAAGTCAGGTAAGGAAGCTATTCGAAAGGTTCGCGTAGCATTTATTTTCATGCTAGTATTATCCGTATTAGCAGAGTTTCTTTTTCCATTTACAGAGTTTCAAGTTGGGGGAAGTATTGGAGAGTTGATCTGTGACTATCTGAAAAACAAGTTAGGGGTTGCTGGATTGATACTGTTTATTGGTTTTGCATTAGTTGGATTGATGATTTGGTTAATCAATCCTGACTTTTCAAAAATGGGAGCAAAAGAAGTGGCAGAGGAAAGTGTCCAATATTTTAAAGATGTCGCTAAGGGCAAACGTAAACTTCAACCCGTACAACGAGGTGAGATGGGAAACATGGCAACCGAGCCCTCTAAACCTATGGAGGAAGAGGAGAAACCGGTTACACTTAGGCCGAAAGGGATTCAAAGAGATCAGCCTGTAGTTCAAGAGGCAAATCCAGTGCAGGAAGAAAAAGTGGAGAAGGGTGCCGAGTTGTCTTTTGATGTTGATAAAAAGAAACCAGAAGCTTCAAAACCATTGGAAACGGGAGCTTCTTTAGAGATTAGTGATAATGCATCTGAAAATAGAGGAAATAAGCTCTCTGTTGAATCAGAGAATGCAGATAGTTTTGAGGAATACGATCCTACCTTAGAGCTTTCGAGGTATAAGAATCCTACTTTATCTCTTTTAAATGATTACGATTCAAGTAAGGTAGAGATTGATCGATCGGAGTTAGAGGCGAATAAGGATCAGATTATTGCCACCTTACTGAATTATAAGATTGAAATTACAAAGATTAGAGCTACTGTAGGTCCTACAGTGACGCTTTATGAAATTGTCCCAGCACCAGGGGTAAGAATATCTAAAATCAAGAATCTGGAGGATGATATTGCCTTATCGCTTTCTGCATTAGGTATTCGTATTATTGCACCTATTCCAGGTAAGGGAACCATCGGTATTGAGGTTCCTAATAAGAAAAAGCAGGTTGTATCACTAAAAGAAGTTTTACAATCACCAAAGTATAAGGACGCGAAAATGGATTTACCTATTGCCTTAGGTAAGACCATTTCAGATGAGGTTTTTGTAGCGGATTTAGCTAAGATGCCTCACTTATTAGTAGCCGGTGCTACTGGTCAAGGTAAGTCGGTAGGTATCAATACTATTTTGATGTCTTTATTATACAAGAAGCACCCTTCCCAGGTGAAGCTAGTATTGATCGACCCTAAGAAAGTAGAACTTTTCCCTTATTCCTCTATAGATAAGTTCTTCCTTGGTGTGTTACCTGGTCAAGAAGAGCCGATAACCACGGAAACAAACAAAGTGGTTCATGTTTTGAACTCGCTTTGTATAGAGATGGATAATAGGTATAACCTACTTAAAACGGCTAAAGCTAGGAATCTAAAAGAGTATAATGATAAGTTTATTAAGCGTAAACTGAATCCAGAAAATGGGCACCGTTATTTGCCATTCATTGTCTTAGTTATTGATGAGTTTGCGGATTTAATTATGACTGCGGGTAAAGAAGTAGAATTACCGATTGGTAGATTGGCTCAATTAGCTCGTGCGATTGGTATCCACTTAATTATTGCTACCCAAAGACCTTCCGTAAATATTATTACAGGTATTATTAAAGCAAACTTCCCAGCGCGTATTGCATTCAAAGTAACTTCTAAGGTGGATTCTAGAACGATTTTAGATGCAGGGGGTGCAGATCAGTTGATAGGTCGTGGTGATATGCTATTATCGGTAAATGGTGAAATGGTTAGGTTGCAGTGTGCATTTGTTGATACTCCTGAAGTTGAAAAAGTCTTAAATCACATTAGTGAACAACCTGGATACCCAGAACCATATTTATTACCAGAGTATGTTGGAGATGAAGAAGGATTTGGAAATTCTGATGTATCTTACAGCGATGTTGACGATTTGTTTAGGGATGCGGCAAGACTTGTCGTTCAAAATCAGCATGGATCAACTTCTATGATTCAAAGGAGGCTAAAATTAGGTTACAATCGTGCTGGTCGGATTATGGACCAACTAGAAGCATTTGGTATTGTTGGTCCAAATGAAGGAAGTAAGGCAAGAGAAGTACTAATCTTTGATGAAATGGAGTTAGAAAACTATCTCAACGATTTAAGAAATAAACAGTAGAGTTTGACCAAACTCCTTATGCAGGTCTTCCTCTACAGGTAAAGGCTTGTAAATATACTATGAGAATCCTTCAGATAACTGATTTACATATAGGGGAAGTTTACGAGGACACGTTTGGCGTGGATGTTCGTAAGAATTTTGTTACCATTCTCGAAAAAGCTCAACAGAGTGCACCTGATCATATCGTGATTACAGGTGATTTGTGTTTTCAATCTGGTGATATGGAGATTTATAATTGGATTCATGATCGACTTGAATCCATCCAAATTCCATACTCTATTATCGCTGGAAATCATGATGATTCTAAAATGCTAGCAGATGTATTTGGGCTGCGCCACTTGATGGAGGGCGAAGACCTGTTTTATAAGTTGAAGCTCAATGGGCAAGATCTATTATATCTCGATACTTCATCGGATAACCTGTCTAAGACACAATTGAATTGGTTGAAATCAAAGCTTTCGAAAGGCTCTGAAAGGATTATAGTTTTTATGCACCATCCCCCAGCTCATGCGGGTGTGCCTTTTATGGATGAGAATTATCCACTAAAGAATTATCAAGAAGTTCAAGAAGTTTTGCTTCAGTCTAATAGAGAGATTCATGTATTTTGCGGGCATTATCATGTGGAGAAGACTATACAAATGGACAAGCTAAGTATATATATCACACCATCTACTTTCTTTCAGTTAGATCAAGATTCAGTAGCGTTTAAGGTGGATCATCACGATATCGCATATCGAGTACTGGAATTTGGACCAACTGATTTTATGACTGAAGTGACCTACTTCAAAGGCCATCAGTTAAAAAAGGTTGTATAATAAAAAACCCGACAACTACTGTTGTCGGGTTTTTTATTAATGTGTATGTCCACATGATCCAATTGGTGACCCATCAGGTATACTTACAGGTGTAACTTTAAGTAATTCCTTTGGTGTGTTTTTGTATACACGGTATTTCATGGTGAAGTAATTACTACCTGAAACCGATCGTATTGGAGATCCATCTTTGGCGTATTGTTCGATCTTGTTGATAATCGCCACTCGAACATAGTTTGGTGTATTATCATCTACCGCCATGGAAAAATAGTGGTCAAAAACTTGGGCAATCGTATTGAGAATAATCAATTGTTGCATTTGATTACGTGGCCTTTGTTGTAAGATGTTTTTTTCAATGACATCCAGATATTCATCAATAGATATTTGACCCTCATCTAGTGCATTTTGTTGAACCAATCTATTGAGTCTAGTAGGGTGAAGTAGAAAGTTTACTACAGTACCACTCATACTTTGTGCTGCTGCAATTGGATCAAAGGTCCCACCTATATCACTTTTAAAATACTCTCTTCCTCTACTGTATCCATAAGCTGTCGGTGGAATCTGTTCAATCACACTATATGGAATTTCTAATTGATTGGGTTGAATCAATTCCATAAGTGCATTGATGGCATCCTTTTGGATTCTAAAGTTAACGGCTCTTGGTTTTGGGTTGTCATCTCCTTTTTCTGAATAAGTAAAATCTTGCCCTCCGATGATCTTCGCCACCGCTTCTATTTGATACCTTGGTGATAGGTAAATTGGAACAAATATTTTTTCTAATTCAGATAGCGGAGTTTTATTCGGTATCACTTTATCAGAAAAGGCCTTAATCAGGCTACTTCTGTATTCCATGATTCTTCTTAGTTCTGCGACAGGATCTTCTCCATTATCCCATAGGTGGGAATACGGGTGAAAACTGTATGCCGGCCTTGAATCCTGATCTGTTATGTATCTAAAGCCTCTATCATTATTTTCCTGTAAAATTGCTTCGAGTCCTTTGGCTTCATCCTCAAATTCCTGATAGCCATATTTAATCGTTTGGATATCCCAATCGCCTATTCCAGTATCATAGGCATCGGATAAATCCATCTTACCCCTAGATAGTTTGGCAAGTGGGTGCGGATAATCCATAACGGAAGCTCTGTCATTCGTACTGGCAGCGAAGTTATGGGCTAGTCCTAAGGTATGTCCTACCTCATGGGCAGCTAATTGGCGTAGTCTCGCTAAGGCTAATTCCATAGCCTCAGGATCCGCGATATCACCATTTCTATAGGCGTTAATCAGTCCAACAGCAATCATAAAATCTTGTCTTACTCTCAATGATCCTAAACTTACATGCCCTTTGATAATTTCACCTGTGCGAGGGTCTTTAATACTTGCACCATACGACCAACCTCTAGTTGACCTATGCACCCACTGAATCATATTGTATCGAACATCTAAGGCGTCCGCACCTGCGGGAAGTTCTTTTATTTGAAATCCGTCAATAAATCCTGCTGCCTCAAAAGCTTGATTCCACCAAGCTGCACCTTCCATTAATGCGGATTTTACAGGTTCAGGGCATCCTGGGTCCATATAATATACTATAGGTTCTACGGCTTCAGATCGCTTCTTGTTTGGATATTTTTTCTCCAATCGGTGTCTGTTGATATATCTTTTCTCTAGCGACTCAGGGATTGGTGTTGCATAATCGTAGTAACTGGTGTAGAAATAACCACAATCGGGTCTAAATAGACGCTTTTCATAGTTAGAATCTGGAAGTTCTATAAAGGAGTGGTGTAATGCCACTGTTGGATATCTGGGTTCTGGAGTTACAGAACTTAAGTATCTTCCTTTAGGTTGACCGCTAAAAGTAATGTAGGCTTCTAACTCAATATTTTTTGGAAAAGCTTTGAGTTGGTCAAATCGAATTGCAGACCTTTTGGTATCTAATTTATAACTCCCTTGGCCCCTTCTATCAATAGTTTTGGCTACATCATACAAATCACTCATGAGCATCGGGCTGATATCAATAAGGACTGTGTTTCCAGTTGTTGCTTTTACATCGAATCCAAACAATATGGATTTAGCAAAGGCTTCTTCTACCGCTTTTCGTTCTAATGCATTATCAGATTCTGCTCTATAATCCGTGTTTTTCTGGACCAGTAAAACTTTGCCACCTTGTTGTTCGAAATATACCAGTCTAGCTGGTCCTAATTTTCCTCTGTCTAGACCAATATCATTTGAGCCTAAGCCATCTGAAAGGCTAGCCATGTAAAGAAAATCTTTATTGAATTCAGAAACTTCTAAGTATACTTTATTATTAGCAGGATCTGCGTAAAAATTAAAGTATCCAGATGATGGATTCATTGCTTTGGTGAAATCACTTATACTATTTTGAGCATAGTTAAATGTGCTTGCTACTAGAAATAGAAGTAAAGGCAATATTCTCATGTGATTGAATTGAATGGTAACTATATTTGTTTTTAAATCGGATTAGAAATGTAGTCATAATCGATTAATACTTTAATTTAGCAAAAAAAGAGATAGCATGAGTGATCGATTAAAGATGCGGATGTTAGAAAAAGAGCTAGAACCATATGCAGGGGTATTATCTCAAGCAGCACAGACTATTGTGGATGCTGATGTTTCCTTGTATCCTATCTTTGTTGTCCACCAACATGAGATGGATATGGGTATCCCTTTAATCGCTAAGGAAGCTTTTGATGGAAATTGGTCAGTTAATGCCTCTAGCTTAGAAGAATTTGTGACTAAGAATATTATTGAACCAGAGAAAATTGATGGATTTCGCAAGGTTTATAAGGAGAAAACGAATGAGCTCTGCTTATTTGTTTTAAGCGAATTAGGTCCTCAATTTATATTCATCCCTAAATCTAAATAAGATATGAAAGGAATAATTTTGGCAGGCGGATTAGGTACCAGGCTTTATCCATTAACCATGGCTGTAAGTAAGCAATTGATGCCGGTGTATGATAAGCCTATGATATATTATCCTCTCGCCACTTTAATTTCAGCAGGCATTAGAGAAGTTTTAATTATATCTACGCCAGAGGATCTGCCTAATTTTAGAAAATTGCTAAGGGACGGCAGTGAGCTGGGGATGGAGTTTTCTTATGTAGAACAACATGTACCAAATGGATTGGCTCAAGCTTTTGTATTGGGAGAAGAATTTATTGGAGATGATAGCGTTGCTTTGATTTTAGGAGATAATATTTTCTATGGGACAGATTTAGATCAAACACTTAGGCATTCAGTAGATCCAGTAGGAGGCGTTGTTTTTGCTTATAGGGTTTCAGACCCTGAGCGATATGGTGTAGTAGAGTTTGACGAATCTTTCAATGCCTTATCCATTGAGGAAAAACCGAGTAATCCAAAGTCAGATTATGCGGTTCCTGGTTTATATTTTTATGATAATTCAGTGGTTGAAGTGGCTAAAAATTTAAAACCTAGTGCACGAGGTGAATATGAAATCACAGATGTAAATAAGTATTACCTAGAACGCGGACAATTAAAAGTTGGATTACTGGGAAGAGGATCAGCTTGGTTGGATACGGGTACGCACACTTCATTGATGCAAGCGGGGCAATTTATACAAGTTATAGAGGAACGTCAAGGACTGAAGATCGGCTGTATCGAAGAGTTGGCATGGGAAAAGGGATTTATTGATGATGCTCAACTAGCGAAGCTGGGTGAAAAGTATATAAAGTCTGGGTATGGTGAATACCTTTTGAACTTACTTAAATAAAAAATGGCTCGAGGAATTC
>CAJXMP010000083.1 GCA_913056515.1 uncultured Lewinella sp. | reverse complement strand
GACCCATTCACCGTTGCCCATATTATTCTTCCAAAAGGATTTAAAATCTGATCGAGCATAATAGGTACAGGTAGTATTCGGATCTAATAGAATTTTTCCACCCTGATTAACTATTCTTTTATTGAGTTCGATATCCTGGTTGCGTACCAATCTAGAATCGAATAGGCCGTATTTTTCAAATGTTTTTTGAGGATAACAGCCAAAAGCAACCGTGTCTACCTCACTGACCTGATCCACGCCTGTTCTGAAACTAGCATTACCCACTCCAATTGGATGGGACAATACAGCTGCAATAGCTTTGGCCTTTGCTCCCGATGCTCTTGGTGCTGTGTGACATACAGCGCCAACACAATCTGCTTCTGTAGTCTCGGCTAAGTGAACCATTTTTGTAATAAAATCTATAGGGTAGGAGGCATGGGCGCCCCAAATAAAAATATACTTTCCGTTTGCAGCTTCTATACCTAAATTCATAGCAATTGGTGCAATTCGATCAGGATTCTCGAGAAGCTTGGCCTCGTAGTTTAGTTTGGGTTGGACTGCTTCAATAATACTTCTAGTGGAATCTGTGCTTCTTCCATCTACTACAAAAAGTTCAATGAGGTCCAAGGGGTAATTTTGTTGCTCGATATCCAAAAGAATACCCTTGATAAATGGAGCTTCATTGAAGCATGGAACCACCAAACTGACTTTAGGCCATTTCATCAGCAGTATTTAAAAGTGAATGGTATAGCTCATAGAGCTTTTTTTCTTGACTGGACCAATTATAATGGTCTCTAGCTGCTTGCTGTCCATTTTTTCCTTGTAATTCGGACTGCTGGTCATCATCTAACATGGTTTGAATACAAGAGCTAAGCGCTAAAGTGTTTAGAGGTGGACAGGTCTGACCACAGGAAGCTTGCTCCACTACTTGGTTCCAAAGTTCAAAATCAGATACTAATACTGGAATACCTGCAGCCATATATTCAAACATCTTTCCTGTGTATGCTTGCTTATAATTCGGTAATGGATGTAACATAGAAAGACCAATTTTTACTCGACTCAAAAGCGCGTAGAGCTGAACTTGATCGATATACCCCAAAAATTCTACCTTGCCCCAAGCGGGGTGTGCCATACATTTTTGCTCAAAGGCCTTGCTGTGCCAATTTCCAGCTACATAGAAGGTCAAATCTAAATCTTTAATAGCCTCTAGGATATTGTAAAGTCCTCTGTTTTCTGTTAGTGTACCTACGTAGCAGATGGCTCGTTCTCGACTATTCCATTCCACTGATTCCGCTCTTCTCCATTGTGGAAAATTAAATAAACCAACTGCTCGATTGTAGGATTCAAATCTAGGTAGCATGGAAGGACTTGCAACCACCGTTGCATCGATTTGCTTGCAAATATTGGCCTCAAAACTGCGGTAAATCCGAGCAATAGGCTTTCGGAGCCATTTTGGAATATATGGCTTCCCTAGAATTTGTATAGGTACATCTTCATGCGCATCGTAAATGACTTGTTTACCCAGTTTTTTCAAGCGTTTAGCAATCAGCAATAATTCTGGATCATGCAGGTGATAAATTTCGGCATCTATCTCTATGGCTTTGCCTAAAATATAAACCAAGGACTTTTTAATACGGTCAATCCTATTCGTGTATTCAAAGGTCAAATTATGCACTTCAACTTCTAGTTCATTAAATGCTCTACGATTACATAAAATCAAATGAGTGTCGTAGCCTGCTTTGGCCAAAGAAGCACATTCCTTGAAAAATATCCGGTGATCTTTTTCAGGATGCAAAGAACTGATATGACAAACCTTAGTTTTAAGCATGGGCATAAATATTCAAGAGCTTCTTTTGTTCTTCATTCCAATTGGCTGTTTGCGCAAATTGCTGAATAGCTTGTTCTAATTGAACCGCAGGCTTTTGATCCAATTGTTGTATCGCTTGTTGGATAGTTTGAGCCTCCAATTTTTCAATAAAAATAGTGAAATCTTTAGGCAAGAAGTCGCGAACCCCTTTTAGATCAGTAGATATAATCGGAAGGCCGGCCATAATATATTCGAATACTTTGTTTCCTAAGGAGTAATCGTGACTGGGATTAGAATTAATAACAGAATAAATTCCAATGTCAGCAGAGGCAGTATATTCCAGTAAGACATCCATGTCTACTGCTTCGTGCATGAAAATATTGGATTGATCTTTACTCATTTCCCAAATAGTATTCCAAAGTGGTCCATATCCTAGGAAAACCAATACATAATCATCAGGCATGTCTTTAAATGCTTCCACTAAGGACTCACATCCTCGGTTCGGTGCAATAGTGCCTTGATACAGCAAGATGCGCTGATTGGCTCGTATGCCAAATTTCTTTCTAAAATGATCTTTTTGACTTGGTTTTTGGAAGTATGGGAAATTGTAAATGGTATGTGGCTCAGGTATTTGATAATGCTCTGCATAGACTTTGGAGATCAGTCTGGTAACTGTAATTCGAGCATCTACCTGATGGATATGCTTGGCTTCAAGCCAGGCAATGAGTTGGCCATATCTTTTAGAGGAGGTGTTTTTTTGAAACTCTAATTCATGGGCATCATAAATGATCTTTATGCGCTTGTTGAATAACTTCTTTGTCCAAACCGCCATAGGCAATGGAAGAACATCACAGACATGGAAATAATCGACTTTACGATAATGCTTTACGATAAGTATAAATAGTTCTAACCACTTGAATATTTGCCAATAGATGGACTTTGGAAGTGATCTTGTTTTTAATTTTAGTCTATGAACAGGTAGTCCATGCTTTATTTCATGAACAGGCAAGTTACCTGACTGAAGGGCAACAATTTGTACCTGATAGCCTCCTTCCTGCAGGCTTAAACCTTCCCTCAATACTCTGCTATCGTGTGTAAAATCATTAAAAACCAATACCGCTACCCGCTTCATGCTACTCGCTTTAGTATAATCTGTAAGCTAATTATTTTGCAAAGATAGGCTATAGAATAAGCAATTGATAAGCCTAAGATTAAAAAAGTACTATCAGAATTAAGTACTAGACTAGTTCCAAAAGCTAATAGAATCAATCCAAGTTGTAGAAACTCTAAGTAAGATAGCCACTTGTTTTTAGACAATAAGTAAAAGGTAGAACTCAAGGGGTATGCCACAAATTGAAGGAAGAGGGGCAGCGCGAAATAGCGGGCGTAAAGGCCCGATTCCAACCATTTGTCTCCTAAAACTAAGGCAAATAAATCTGGAGCAATGAAAAATAAAGCACCAAATGGGATGATGCCAATCAAGCAAAGCTTTTTCAGCGTACTATAAAAGATGGGACTGCAGTGCCCCTTCGCTTTAATCTGCTCACTGGCGCCTTGTCTATATACTTCTTCAAAGGCCCGCCCTATAATGGCTATCGGTTTTCGAAGTAGACCGACCATTTGCCCGTACCACCCAGCAACCTGTCCCGAGAAAAAAGATTTAATTAAGATCGGAGGTAGGTCATTGGATGATTTGTTTAATAAAGTCGCAGGTACCATTGACTTTGGAAAATCACTATAGCTTTTCAAAAGTGATTGCCGCTCTTGTTTGTTTTGATTTTTTTGGAGTAAAGGACCGTTTATGTGTCGGATCATATATAACAGCTGTGCCAAATACCCAATAATCAAAGAAAGAATCAAACCGAGTGTGCCCAAAGTAGCTAAACCCATGCCTAATCTTGAAAAATTGGTCAAACTACTAAGTACAATCTTTCCTTTAGTCAATTTCCCAAAGGCTTTTGCTCTATTTAATAAAAAGCTAAAAACTAAGCCACTAGCCAATAAAAAGGCAGCGACTGGAGCCAACCAAAGTATGTTGGACAGATGGGTAATACCTAATACATCTGAAATCGTATTTGGGAAAAGGATTATTAGGATAAAAACTATAAGATTGGTGATGAAGCTGATTAAAATGGCAGCTTGAGCAAGCCCTATGGCTTCCTGCTCAGCTTTAGGATTCAATATGGCCATCTCATACTTTCCAGTACTAATGGATCCGAGTATAGAAACAATAGCTGCAAAAGCATAATACTCTCCAAAGGCCTCTACTTCGTAGATACGGGCGAGTATAGGTGCTAAAATAAAAGGAAGGAGCTGAGCAAAGAATGTTCCACTTAATACCTTAGCAACATTTTTATTGAATTCATTTAATCGAATCATACCACGAAAATAAGATCAAATTATATAACTTGGGGTATAACTTAATTAGATTTGTTAGATAATAAACTTTGAAAATGAAGAACATTTTTGATGATGTAGTCTTATTGATCGTTAGACTAGTGTTTGGAGGACTTATGTTATTGAACCACGGTATGAGTAAACTGAACAAATTAGTAGACTTCTTGAATGGGCAAGAAGTGGGTTTCAGGTCTGTATTGGGTTTAGGTGAAATTCCTTCACTGTTCCTAGCTGTTTTTTCTGAAGTAGGCTGTGCAGCTATGTTAGTTTTGGGCTTCCAAACCAAAAAAGCTTCTTGGCCATTAATCGCGACCATGTTTATCGCAGCTTTTGTTGTTCACGGTCCAGATCCGCTGAAGAAAAAAGAAATGGCTTTACTTTATTTGACTGCATATTTAGTGACTGCAGTATTTGGAGGAGGTAAATATTCTTTAGATAGAGTATGGTTCAAAAGAAGATAATTTATGTGGATTAAGTACTCCATTGTAGGTCTAATACTCTGTAGTTTATTAGCCTGTAAAACTGAAAATCAAACCAGTAGCGACCAGTATTTCTCCATTTCAGGGAAGACTATGGGGACTACTTATAATATTGTGTTTAAAGACCTCGATGGTCAAGTGAGCAGACACCAAGCTGCTGTGGATTCTATCTTAGTTGCATTTAATGAAGAGGTATCCACTTACATACCCTCTTCCATTATTTCAAGGGTCAATCAGGATACTACACTTCAAATTGAAATAGCTCAACTGTCTGATTCAGGTACAATCCAAGTGGATGACTTTAGAGCCAATTTTAACCTAGCCAAGCAACTATACGCAGATACGGATGGATATATGGATGCTACGATAATGCCATTGGTTAATTATTGGGGCTTTGGTTACACGGAGAAAAGGGCTGTTGGTCAAGTGGATAGTATACACATTGATGCCATGTTGCAATTAGTGGGTATGGATAAGGTATCGCTTAAAGATGATATCATTTACAAGTCTAATCCGAATATTACCTTCGATTTCTCGGCCTTTGCTAAAGGATATGGGGTTGATTTAATTGGGAAGTATTTTGAATCTCAGGATGTGGTTGATTATTTGGTGGAGATTGGAGGTGAAACACTGGGTAGGGGATTAAATAAAACAGCCGAGTCTTGGAAAGTAGGTATTAATACGCCCAAAGCAGATGCTAGTATTAATGATTTTCAGGTCATCGTTCAATTAGATGAGCTAGCTGTTGCGACCTCTGGGAATTACCGAATTTTTTATGAAAATGAGGCAGGTGATCGCTATGCACATATCATCAATCCTCGAACAGGATTCTCAGAAACCAGTAATTTACTAAGTGCATCGGTGTTTGCAGCTGATTGTGCCACTGCAGATGCTTATGCTACAGCTTTTATGGTCATGGGCTTGGAGGCTGCAATGGAAAAAGTAGAACAAGAGGAAGGTTTAGAAGCTTGTTTGATTTATATCAATGAAAAAGAAGACTTAGAAGTGTTTTTTAGTAGTGGTATGGATGATATTAAATTAATAGACTAATCAACAACGTAAAAAAGGAATACCCAATGACAAAACTCAACCTAGACAAAGATTTATGTTTTTTTGATGTTGAATCGACTGGATTGAATATTCTAAGGGATAGAATCATCCAAATTGGTATAGTTAAAATCAAGGCAGATGGCTCTCCAGATGAAGAATTGAATATGCTGATCAATCCTGGAATGGTTTTTATCTCTCAAGAAGCTTATGAAGTGCATGGAATATCAGCCAAAGATGTGGCTAATAAACCTACCTTTGAACAAGCAGCGCAAGAAATATATGATTTTATAGGAGATTCAGATTTGGGGGGTTATAACTCTAATCGTTTTGATGTGCCTATGCTAATGGAGGAATTTGCTCGAGTTGGGATAGATTTTGATATTGAAAACAGGCGTTTGATTGATGTTCAGCGGATTTTTTACAAGATGGAACCTAGGAACTTAAGTGCAGCCCTGAAATTTTATTGCAATAAGGACATGGAAAACGCCCATGATGCACTAGCAGATGTGAAAGCAACTATTGATGTGTTTAAGGGGCAAATTGACATGTATCAAGAATTGGATTACACGGATAAAGATGGACAAGTGATTGAAAAGCCGGTAAGAAATGACATGGAATCTATTTATCAATTCACCAATGATTTGAGTTTAATAGATGTTACCAACCGCTTGAAATACAATTCCGAGGGCGAAATTGTGTTTAATTTTGGTAAGTATCAGAATCAAAAAGTGATTGATGTTATCACTAAAATTGACAAGAATTATTACAGATGGATTCTGGAAAAGGACTTCTCCGTCCAGGTGAAAAATACAATTAGAAAGATCAAAGCAGATTATGATCAAGAACAAGTTTAGTTGGTTTGTAGGCCTAATGGTTCTTTGTTGCTTGGCTTGTGCTGAAAAAGAAGAGGGTTGCTTAGATATTTATGCAACCAACTTTGATTTTGATGCAGATTTATCTTGTGTAGATTGCTGCACCTATCCAATATTTGAGTTGAAGGTTTCTCATTATTGGGATAGCCTCACGCCATTTGAATATGGTGATCCAATTTTTGAGCAAATAGATTCTTTAGATACTATTCGCATTAATCAACTTGGTTTTTTTATTACAGATATTTATTTGCACTCGGATACTGATTCTTTGACTGTTGCATCTGTTTTTGAGCTAGAAAATTTAAATGATAATGTGTTTGAAGTTTCTGCTGCTCTACAATGGATAGATCAAAAAAGTACCCAAGCCACAGGTTTAGGACCATTTCCACATAGTGGTAATATCATAACAGGCGTTTCTTTTTTTATTGGCTTTGATCCCGCATATGGTTCTATTGATCCTTTGGGGTTGGCAGAGGGACATCCTGCTGGAATAAGTTCAGATAGTTTAAATTGGTCATCAACTTTTGGATTTTTGGATGCCCGGTTTAACTTTTCAAGGCAGGGTATGTTTGCGGCAGATAGTATTGATGTGCCACTTCAGTTCGAAGCTTATGCCTATGAATCATTTAGCGAAGTACAGGAGCTTGAGGTTGGAAATGATGTTCGATTAGATTTACGGCTTTATTACAAAGATTTGATAGAATCTTGTGATCTTACGAATGCTAGTATTGAACAAATTCGCGATTGTTTAATTAATAATTTTGCAGGAGCTATACAATTTGATAGTTTTTAAAAAAAATACAATGAATAAAATAGCAGTGATTTCGATGTTATCCCTTATTGTAGGATTCACAGCTTGTTCACCGGATGAGAGTGTTCAAACGGGTGAGGCACAACTTAATTTTAAATTAGAATATGGCGGCAACCCCTTGGTGGTTGATGCAGCTTATGACTATCAATCCAATTCGGTCCGTTTTTCAGAATTCAATTTCATTTACTCTAATCTTAAATTGTTGCGAGCAGACGGATCTTCTGTAGACTTAGAGGAGGTGGGTTATTTAGATTTTGGAGACACCAATACTGAAGAAGCTGCGGTAAATGGACTAAATAAGTCATACGTAGATTTACCGATAGGGAGCTACACCGGTATTTCATTTACCTATGGTTTAGATGATAGTTATTTAGATAAAACACCTGCAGATTTTTCAACGGATAATGTATTATCCAATGCTGGATTGTATTGGGTAGCCTGGGGCAATTATATCATATGTAAGTTGGAAGCTCGATTCGAGTCGAATGGAGATGGACTTTATGATGATGCTTCTTTCCAATATCATTTAGGAGGTGATACAGCTTTTCGAACTGTAACTATTGATCGGGAGTTCGATCTGATTACCGATGGAATAACTTCTATTGATTTAGTTTTAGACTTAAGAAAGATCTTGCTAATTGATAACGAATTAATTGATCCTTTCGAATTCAATAATACCCATACAAGTGATATGGAGTGGTTGATTTCCGATTTATTAGATAATGTTCAAACAGAATTTGTTGCAGAATGATGAAGCGAGTATTGATTGGTTTAGGAATATTTATAGCGGCTTGTTCGCCGGATGAAGTAGTTGTGGTTGATGGTGATTTGACGAATATACCATACCAACCAGTTGATTATGTAATTCCACAACCTGCAGGTTTTCCAAGTATGGCTCAACCATCGGATAATATAGCTACCGAGGCAGGCGTAGAACTGGGTCACTTCTTATTTTTTGACCCTATATTATCTAGAGACAGCACACAATCCTGCTCCAGTTGTCATCTTCCGGAATTAGGTTTTACCGACGGAAAAAAAGTAAGTACAGGTATTACGGGTGCACAAGGGTTTCGAAGCTCTATGTCTTTGGTTAATATCGGCTATGTCAATAGTGGACTATTTTGGGATGGTAGATCGCCACACTTGGAGGCACAAGCCTTTTTACCTATTGAAGATCCTACAGAAATGGATAATACATGGGCAGCAGTGGAAGAGTCTTTAAGGAATCATCCAACTTATCCTGAAATGTTTAGAAAGGCATTTGGTATTAATGATAAAAGTGAAATCACAAGTGACTTAGCAACTAAAGCCTTAGCTCAATATGAACGTTCTTTAGTTAGTGCTAATTCAAAATATGACGAAGTGTTGGCTTCTGGAGATTTCGGCGTTTTTTCGGATGAAGAACTGGATGGTTATTTCATGTTTTTTGATATTGAGGGGAGTGGTTTGCCAGACGCACAATGCTTCCATTGTCATTCCGGGGCCTACATGAGTGTCAATGATTTCTTTAATAATGGATTAGAGGCATTAGGGGATTTAACTAATGTGACAGACATAGGCTTAGGCGATGTGACGGGTGTATTTACCGATCGAGGTAAGTTTAGAGCAACTACGCTGCGAAATATTGAACTAACTGGCCCATATATGCATGATGGGAGAATCGAGACCTTAGAAGAAGTAGTTGATTTTTATAATGATAGTATTCATCCAGCATTAAATTTGGATGTGAACTTATTTGAAGGTGTTGACCTAAATGCTAGTCAGAGAGCGAGCCTAGTGGCTTTCATGAAGACTCTCACGGACACCTCATACTTAGCCAATCCACACTTTTTAAGCCCATTTAATTAAACAATAAACATTTATATATAAATATAATTAATTACATTAGTTAAGTGTAATTGAATTTTTAACGCTCAATACACTGTTTAATTTAATTAGGAATATAAGGGTATGGTCTTGAGGTCTATGCCCTTTTTATATTGCATAGAAGTTATTCTGGTATAGTTATTTCATTTGGACTTGAGGCACTAAAATCTAGTTCCAAAGTATACTAACTCAGCACGGTAGTCGTTATACCAATAAGCTGGTTATCACAGATTAATGTTTTATATATTGCAAAACTTGTAATATTTATATAATAAGTCTGTTATATTGCAACTAAAGTCCCATTACGGGTTTCATGTAATGGATTTATCTCTTACATTTAATTTGTGACTGGGAAGAATATTTCCACTTACAAACTCTAAAGTGAACATTTAATGAAAGTATTTGCCTTAATATCAGTTCTTGTATCTAGCGTTTTTGTGTTTAGTTCATGTTCAGCAGATGAAGCACTGGTAGTTGATCCAGAATTAACGGTGGAGCAACAGGCATTATTAGATGCTATAAATACTTTTCGCTTAGCTGGTGGCCAATGTAATGGTAGTAATTATGCGGCAGTAGGGCAGGTACAATGGAATGTTCAATTAGAGGCTGCTGGCTTGAGGCACGCAGAAGATATGAGTAATAATGATTTCTTTGATCACACAGGTACAGATGGAACAAATGTAGGTGTGCGAGCAAAGGACGCAGGATATAACTACAGTTGGATAGGAGAAAATCTGGCAACAGGTTTCACAACTGTAGAAGATGTCATGGAAGCATGGAGGACTTCTACATCCGGCCATTGCGAAATGATGTTAAACGAAAACTTCACCGAAGTCGGTGTTGCCCGGGTAGAAAACCTTTGGGTGATGGTTCTTGCCGCACCTCTTTAGAAAGGGATATACCCACAAAACTATTGATCGATTATAAGACCAAAAAGACAGTAATGTCTTTTGGTCTTTTTTTTGTTAAAATTCACCGAATGTCACATTAGCGAAATTTCGCTATTCTGGCTTTGATTCCACTTCCATTATTTCTATATTTGTTGCAGGAATTACTGATTTTCCTAACCAATTTCAATAACTAAAATGTAGAAATGAAGCTTCTTGTATGTGTAAGTAAAACGCCTGAAACGACCTCTGCGATTAACTTTGTAGATGGAGGAAAGGCATTGGATACAAATGGGTTGAAATACATCATGAATCCTTATGATGAGTGGTATGCTCTAGTGAGAGCCCTCGAACTAAAGGAAGCTGCTGGTGGCACAGTAGTAGTACTCAATGTAGGACCAGCAGAAAATGATACGATTATTCGTAAAGCGCTTGCTATCGGTGCTGATGAAGCGGTTCGGATCAATGCGGAACCTAAAAGTGCTATGGCAACTGCTCAAATGATTGCAGCTTATGCTCAATCAGAGTCTTTTGATGCCGTTTTCTGTGGCAAGGAGACCATCGATTACAATTCTGCTGAAGTGCCAGCAATGGT
>CAJXMP010000082.1 GCA_913056515.1 uncultured Lewinella sp. | reverse complement strand
GAAGAGCCTCCTTTACGGGGACCTTCTTGAGACCAGAATTTTATATCAAGGGTACATCTTTGGCAGGGACAGCTATCAATATTCCTGTGTCCTATGATCAGAAAGCTAATGAGGTTGACTTTGTAGAATTTATCAATAATACCGTTGATACTATTAACAATAGTATAGATGACGAGCCGCTTGGCATTGCTATCAATATGGAAATGAATTTAACAGAGGACGCTATTGTTAAAATTATTTTTGATGAGCAGGCTGGTGATATTCTTGAAGGAAGAGGAAATGGTAATCTGCAAATGGTCGTTTCTCGTGCAGGTGATTTTGAAATGTATGGGGATTATGTGGTTGCCTCTGGAAGTTATTTGTTTACCCTGTTTGATTTCTTAGTTAATAAACAATTTCAGGTAGCATCGGGCGGTACCATTAAATGGACAGGAGATCCATTTGCTGCAGAGTTAGATTTAGTGGCCAATTACGGTAATTTGAAAGCACCGGTTGGAGGGTTAATTGCCGAGTATTTAGTCTTAGGGGATAATAGTGATGTGAGACAAGAAGCTAAGTATTTGCACGATGTAGAATTATCCTTGTTGTTGACTGGAATTATGACGAATCCTGATGTGAACTTCAATCTGGAATTCCCAAATTTAACGGGAGAGTTGAAGAATTATGTAGATACCAAAATGCGTATTCTATCTCAGGATCAAAATCAGATTAATCTTCAGGTATTTGGTTTGATTGCCTTGGGGCAATTTATACCAGATCAGACAAGTGTAGTTTCGGATTATGCTCCGGTTAATTTTGGTATTAACACGGTAACTGAGGTGTTGTCCCAGCAGTTTTCTATTTATTTGACTCAGTTGGTGCAGCAATGGTTGGAGGAAGATGGTTTAGTTTCTGGAGTGGATTTTGATGTGGCATACAAGCACCTTAATGAACGGGAAAGTGTAACCTCTCAAGAGGCTCAGGTTTGGGATCAGTTCCAGTTTAGAATCAATAATTCTTTATTTGAAGATAGGCTTTCTGTCAATTTAGGTGGAAACATATCTATGAATGAAGTGGGTACTACTGAAACTCTATACTTGGCAGGAGATTATGCCGTAGAGTACGATTTAAATAATAACGATTTGGTTATTCGGTTTTATCAAAGTACCACACCATCTCTAATTAATGGAAGAGTGAGACAGACTGGTTTAGGGGTGTCTTACAAACAAGACTTTAATGACTTCAATGAATTTATTGAGCAACTCAAAAAGAATACTAAGTCCTTGAGTAAAAAGCGTAAGCGTGAATTAGCTAAGAATCCTAATTTGACTAGTGTGGAAGAGGTTCCGTCTAATTAATTACTAAGCTCTTTATTGAAGGTCTCCGCAATGGCTTCTTTAAATTTTCTAATGGTCGGTTCAAGTCCAATGAATGAAGCTCCACCAGAAGCATTCTTGTGTCCGCCTCCTCTGAAGTATTTACTGGCGATTTGTTGAACAGAGATATCACCTTTAGAACGAAGTGAAAGCTTGGTGATTTTGGGTTGCTCGTGTATGAATGCAGCAATTTTCACCTGCTTCAAGCTGAGTAAATAATTCACAATACCTTCTGTGTCACCTCTTTGGATGTCAAATTTCTCGTAGTCTCCTTTGGTAAGCCAAATTAAACCAGTATGATATTCTTCCAAGATTTCCATTCTATTGTGGAGACAGTGACCTAATAGTCTGAGGTGCTTTTCTTTAAGTGAATTGAAAATCTTGTCTTGAATAGCGTTTCCATCCACACCTATCTCTACTAAGTCTGCAACAATCCGGAATAGTTTGGGTGAAGTTGCATGTTTAAACGATCCCGTATCGGTTAAGATTCCAGTGTATAGGCAGTCACCGATAATTGGGTCGATTTTATTTTTCATGCCTAAGAGTTCTATGAAATCATAGACTAATTCGCAAGTCGAAGAAGCGGTAGTATCAGACAACATAAAATCAGCAAAATCTTCTGGGAATAAATGGTGATCTATCAACACTTTTTGAGCATCGGACTTTTTGATTGCTTCTCCTAGCTTGTCCACTCGGTCTAGTCCATTATAATCTAATGCGAAAATAATATCTGCATTGGATATAGCCGATTGACATTCCTCTGGTGAAATATCCCAAATTAAGCATTCCTGGATACTCATCATCCATTCAAAGTTTTCTGGATACTCTGAAGGAGCAATCATGAAAACTCTGTGGTTTTGTCTTTTAAGAAAGTGAAAAACCCCTAACATTGATCCCATGGCATCACCATCAGGATTTCTGTGCGTCGTTAAGGTAATTGTCTTGGGTGATGATAGTAGCTCTTTGAGTTCTTGTAAGCGATCCATGTATTCTATAAAGTTCTTCAGCTCGAAAAAAATAACAAAAGGATGTAAAATAATAATTCCCCAAATTAAGAACTTTAGCACAGGTTCTTTACTTTTGTGGGAAATTCGATTAGAATTCGGTGAATTTTTTTGAAAATACTAAAATAAAATCAAAATGGCTGGGAACAGAACATTTACTATGATTAAGCCAACGGCAGTTAAAAATGGTCACACAGGAGCAATCTTGGCTATGATTAATGCAGGTGGTTTCAGAATCGTTGCTATGAAGAAATTGCAATTGACTCCTGAGTTGGCAGGTCAATTCTATGCAGTACACAAAGAGCGTCCTTTTTATGGTGAACTAGTTGAGTTCATGTCTAGTGGACCAATTATTGCTGCTATCGTTGAAAAAGATAACGCTGTAGAAGATTACAGAACTTTGATTGGTGCTACTAATCCTGCAGAAGCAGCTGAGGGCACTATTCGTAAGAAGTATGCTACAAGTATTGGTGAGAATGCAGTTCACGGATCTGATTCTGATGAAAATGCAGCTATTGAAGGTTCATTCTTCTTCTCTGCTGCTGAAATGTTCTAATCAGCTATAAGCAAAATAAAAAAAAGCCAGCTCTGAAAAGAGCTGGCTTTTTTGTTTAGCAGCAACCAGAACCAGGTGTACAACTCTGGTTATTAGCTATTAAGTCTGTTAGTTTGATTTTAGGCTTGGTTGTGGGTATACCGCAATTATCTTTTGCTAAGCAATCGGTATGTGTGTTGCGCAAAACAAAGCTACTTCCATCAAAATCTAAGTGATATTTTCCAATCGTTTCAGCTTGATATTCAACTTCGATTTCTGCATCCTTTAGTTGTAGATGTTTTTCAGAAAGCGCTATGATTGATTTTAATTTGGCTGCACTTAACCGGTGGTCATAGTCATCAGATGTCCAAAGTTGAAAATTGATTACAGATTCTGTTCTTAAGGTTCCTCCGCAATCAATGAATCGCTTGTCAATTTGTCCAACTTCCGTTACATGAAAGTGCGCTGGTACAAGAGCGCCATTGGGTAATTTGAATTGAACTTGTTGGAGTTCACTAAGGGTTGTTTTGAGTTCTGATAATGTCATATTGATTTGTGTTTAACTGAGTTCTACTAAAGAAACACCATCACCTCCACCTTCTCGTTCTGGATGCCAGATACGTTCTACTGCGGCATATTCGTTTAGGCGTTTATGAACAGCTTTTCTCAATGCTCCGGTCCCTTTACCATGCACAATCTGTAAGGTGACAGCGTTCGAGATAAGCGCTTCGTCCATAAATATATCTAAACTTTTCATGCCTTCTTCTATGGTCATGCCTCTAATATCCAATTTAGCTTCAAATCTGGCCCGGCTCATAATCATTTCGGTATTGATAGACTTCTGTGTTTTCACATCAAGTGGTTCATTGGCATGCACTAAATCTTGGAGAGGTAATTTCATGCGCATGAATCCCATTTGAACGATGGCATGTTTTTTCTCAACCGATTCTACTTGTCCTGCTGCTCCACCTGTACGAATTTTTACAAAGTCTCCAGCTTGGATCGGTGTCGTTTTACCAGAAGCTTGAGGTTCTTGGTATACTTCCTCTTTCATCTCTGTGAGTGCATCCATGAGCTTCTGGCGAGTTTCTTTTTTCTGTTTTGCTATTTGCTTGGCTTTCTCTAGATTCTTTTCCTCTTTGAGTTTTCGAATCAATTCTTCCATCTCTTGATTTTCGGATGCAGCACGTTGTAGTTCTACTTCTTTGGCTGATAATTTGATCCGTTTTCTTCTGTACTCCAAATCCTTGTGCATGGACTCATAGGAGCTAATCAGCTTATCTAGAGTACCTTGCTTATCGCTCAGCTTTTCTAGTTTATCTTCGAGTTCTTGTTTTTCTCTTTGAAGATCAATTAAGAGTTGGTCAACGGCTTTTTCGTTCTTCCCAGTTTTGTGCTTGGCGTAATTTAAAATCTCCTTAGACAAGCCACTCTTTTGGGCTATTTCAAAGGCATAAGAGGAACCTGGTTTGCCTACTTTAAGTTGGTATGTAGGAGAGAGCTCTTCCTTATTGAATAGCATAGATGCATTAACTAATCCACGTGTTTTAAATGCAAAAATTTTCAGGTTGGAGTAGTGTGTGGTGATGAATCCAAATACTTTTTGGTCATTCATCTTATTTAAGATTGCCTCGGCAATAGCACCACCTATCTTCGGGTCCGTTCCAGAGCCAAATTCATCTATTAAAACGAGTGAATCCTTATCTGCAGCATCTAAAAAAGCCTTCATATTGGCTAGCCTTGAGCTATAGGTACTTAGATCATCTTCAATGGATTGTTGGTCCCCAATATCCGCAAAGATCTTTTTGAAAATACCCATTTCACTATCTTCTTCAACAGGGACCAACATGCCTGATTGGAGCATTAATTGGATGAGGCCAACTGATTTCATACTGATCGATTTACCACCAGCATTTGGACCAGATAGCACTAGGATTCTATTGGGCGGATTCAGGCTTAAATCAAAAGGTACAGTAACTTTTTCTTGTTCTTTATTCTTAAGATAGAGCAGTGGGTGTACCGCTCCTTTGATCCCCATTTTAGGTTTGCCGAAGACCTTTGGCTTGACTCCATTCATAGTTTGAGCCAAAGTAGCTTTTGCATGAATCTCATCAAAGTAGGCTATCAAGTCTTGATAGGTTTCTAGATTTTCTATGAAAGGTCTTAGAATGGCACTTAATTCTTTGAGAATGCGATAGATCTCTTTTTTCTCCTCGGTCACTAGGTCAAAGATGTCATTATTGACATCAATCACTTGTTCGGGTTCGATGAAGGCTGTTTTTCCTGTAGTGGATTCATCGTGTATGATACCTCGGATTTTCCTTTTGTGTTCGGAGGGTACAGATAGTACTCGTCGACCATTTCTGAAACTCTCTATATTGTCTGTAAGCCAGCCATTCGACCGGTAGGTGCCAATTAAGCCTTTAAAGATTTTATCTAGTTCTCTTTGTTTGTTTCCTACTTTCTTTCTGATTTTAGCCAATGCAGGAGAAGCATCTGGTTTGATTTGGTTTTGATCATCAATAACCCGTTCAATCGCTTCAATTAGGGCAGGTTCAAATTCGATAGGTTGAATCCTGTTGAAAAGTGTCGGGTAAAGTTCTTTGCGTTCTTCCGTGAAAAAATGATTGAGTTGGTGGGATGCGATCAACATTTGGTTGATACGTCCAAGGCTTTCTTCTGAAAGCACAAAGTCTTCAATTTCAAGCATTTTGAGGTCCTCTCCGATAGCTTTATAGCTACGCATGGGAATGGGCTCATTATTGGCTGAAGCTTGGGTGAATTCTAGGGTCTCATCCAGTTTTTGGACTACGGTTGGTTTGTCCGTAAAAAACTGCAGGGTTTGGATTCTATGTATACCTAATGCACCATAGCAGTATCCAGCAGCGATGGTACTTAGCTTATCAAATTCTAATTTTTCCAATAAATCCTTGGGCAAAAATTGCATATACTCTTCTTTCTACACGTATCCTTTAAACGATAAATTACAGATTGGTAACAAAGATGCTATCTTGTTGTTTTAAATAAAAGGTTGCAACTCTATATTTTTACAAAAAGAACTCTTTATGGCGGGCAATTCATTTGGCGTTTTATTTAAGATTACCACTTTTGGTGAGTCACATGGTCACAGCATAGGTGTGATTATTGATGGCTGTCCTGCAGGGCTAGCAATTGATACCAGTTTTATTCAAAGCGAATTGGATAGGAGAAGACCTGGTCAATCCAAGATAGTCACCAATCGTAAGGAAGCCGATCGAGTTGAATTGCTTAGCGGAGTATTTGAAGGTAAGTCTACGGGTACTCCAATAATGCTTCAAATTATCAATCAAAATGCAAAGTCAAAGGATTATGATCACCTCAAGGATACCTTTAGGCCATCGCATGCTGATTATACTTACAAGGAGAAGTATGGTATACGCGATTATAGGGGAGGAGGACGTTCATCTGCTCGGGAAACAGCTGCAAGAGTAGCTGCTGGAGCCATAGCTAAATTGTTTTTGAGGGAAAAGGGCATACAAATAGCAGCTTATGTATCTGCCGTTGGAGCTATTGAAGTACCTAGTGATATTACACTTGATTTAGGTCAGATTGAGGCTAATATTATACGATGTCCACATGCAGCAACTGCAAAAAAAATGATTGAGTACATCGATCAAGTTCGGAAGGCTGGAGATACAGTTGGAGGTGTTATCAGTACGCAAATAATGGGTGTTCCAGTAGGTTTAGGTATGCCTGTTTTTGATAGACTAGAGGCGGATTTAGCTAAAGCGGTATTGTCTATAAATGCCTGTAAGGGTTTTGAAATTGGATCTGGATTTGGTGGGACAAAAATGTTGGGATCGGAGCACAATGATATTTTTAAAACTGATGCGGCTGGGCAAGTAATTACGGAGACCAATTACTCCGGTGGCGTACAAGGTGGCATCAGTAATGGTATGCCTATACATTTTAAAGCAGCATTTAAACCTGTTGCAACTATTATGCAAGCACAAAAGAGTATTGATGCTTCAGGTGATGAGGTACTTGTAGATGGTAAAGGTCGACATGATCCTTGTGTTCTACCTAGGGCGGTACCTATTGTAGAGGCTATGACGGCATTGGTTATAGCAGACCATATTTTGCGTTCAAGAGCGGATAGGATTTAGCCTGAATTATATGATACTTTATTAGTTTCAATTATCTTTAGCAGTATATTTTTACCCATAACCTATACTTATGAATTTTAATCAACAAGAAGGACAATTCTTTTTAGATCATACGGAAACTTCAGCTGAGGTTCAATCCGCATTTATTACCAAGGTTTTCTTATGGATGTTTGTGGCCTTGGCTGTAACAGGATTTACAGCTTTTTCTGTTTCGACTAATATTAGTTGGATGGAGGCTATTTATCAAACGCCATTGCGGTGGTTGGTTATGTTAGCACCATTGGCATTGGTATTTATAATTGGTAATCGTTTAGAGCGAATGGATCCGGTAATGACGACCGTATTGTTTTTTGCTTTTGCGGTACTGATGGGGGTGTCCATGTCTTATATTTTTGTGGTGTACACCGCTGCTTCGATCTACTCCACCTTCTTTATTTGTTCGGGAACCTTTGGTGTTATGGCTGCTATTGGGTATTTCACTAAACGTGATTTATCTAAGATGGGATCCTATTTATTCATGGCATTGATTGGATTGATTTTAGTGTCTGTGGTGAATTGGTTTTTGCAATCTCCTATGGTATACTGGATTTCTTCAGGCGTAGGTATTTTAATTTTCACTGGTTTGACCATTTATGATACCAATAGACTAAAGCAACTGGCATCAATGACTGCGGGAGATGAGGATAGAAGTCAGAAATGGGCTATATATGGAGCCTTATCCTTATACCTAAACTTCATCAATTTATTCATTTATTTACTCCGCTTCTTTGGGAGCAGAGATTAAATAGGGAAGCCAGTATTTTTGAATGCTGGCTTTTTTGTTTGAATAAGATTATTTAATGCTTTATTGGATTCATGCGCGTTTACCTCAGATATATAATTGATCACTTAAGGGCCACATGGAATTGGCGCATGGGACTCTCTTTGTTATTGCTTTTGGCAGTCCTGATTGGGGTGAATTATAGTATTGAATTAGAGGATGAGTTGATTGATCGGAATTATGCTGAAAGCCCGCTGAGGGCCTTTTGGTTTTTTTTGTTGCAGGGGGGCAGTTTTTTAGTGGCTGCTGTGCTGGTTATGCGCTTTGGACCAAAGAATCTAGCCTTTTTGAAACGGCGGAAATTTTGGTTTTATCTGTTGTTTGTATTTGCTGTGTATGGATTTCATCGAGGGTTTTATGGCCATATGCTTATTGGTCAGAGTTTTCCAGTTGAGATTCGCCGACCATTATTGTATTTAATCAGTGAACTGCGCAGTTTACTCACCTTGATTTTACCTTTTATTCTGTTTTACCTCTTTTACGATAAAAGGAATCAGCAGCATTTTTATGGAGTCCAACTGAAAGGAGTCGATTGGAAGCCTTATTTGATGATGCTTGGTATCATGATTCCTTTCTTATATTTCTTTTCTACAACGGCAGATTTCCAGCAGCAGTATCCGATGTATGACCGCATTCAAGGTTTTCGCTTAGCTGAATATTGGGGAATAAGTGAATATTGGGTTGCGGGGCTTTATGAATTGCTTTATGGTTTAGATTTCTTCAATACCGAGTTATTTTTCCGTGGGATTTTAGTATTTATTTTCGTTCGATTTTTGGGGCCACATGCGATCTACCCCATTGCGGTAACCTATTGTGTTTGTCATTTTGGAAAGCCACCCGTTGAGGCTATTAGTTCTTTTTTTGGAGGCTATATTCTTGGTGTGATTTCGCTTAAGTCAGAAAATATTTGGGGCGGGGTTTTTGTGCACATGGGAATAGCCTTACTCATGGAGTTGTTTGCCTTTTTATTCGTCTGATTTTTACGATTAAAAATCGTGGAATGGTTTATGTTTTCTCGAGGTAAGTTATACGCTTTTTGGCTTTCACTCTTTACTTCATTTGTGATCTAAAAAAGTAAAAATTTAGATAGTTATTCGATCTAATCTTACCAATAACTAGTTAATAATGGTTAATCAAAGTGATTTTTTGTCTTTTAGATTACAGGATATATTTTGGTTTATACAATAAGTAAGTTGCAGGTTTTTTTCGAATAGAGTTGGTTTGTTGGACTAAATCAACACTTAATTTTCATGAAAAGGCTTATTTGGATTAGCATTTTATTAATCACTACTTTTTTTGCTCAAGGGCAAACCCTTCCTTCTTATGTTCCTAGCAACGGTTTAGCAGCCTGGTGGCCATTCAATGGAAATGCGAATGATGAATCTACTAATAGTAATAATGGGGAAATATTTGGAGCTACTTTAACGGTAGATCGATTTGGTAATTCCGATAGTGCTTATTCTTATGATGGAATCGATGACTACATTGAAATAGGTGCAGTCTCCAATTCCATTGATACGCTTGATGAGGATATTACTATTTCCGCTTGGTTTAAAGCAACTGATACAGGAACAGGGGCGATAGTTGCTAGAAGAGATTTTGTTGGTAATCCATTTGGTGAGAGACATCATTTTCAGTTAAATATTAACGGAAATAATGCTAATTCACCTTACGCTATATCGTATTCTTCTTATAATAACCAGAATCTTGATTTATACAATATTCAACCTACCTCTACGAATAATGCATATAGTCTAAATACATGGACGAATGTTACCATCACATTTGAAGAAGCAAGTGGAGATTTTAAATTTTATGTTGATGGGGTTGAAATAAGTTCAGAGAATTTTTTAGGACAATCCTTATTTCCATATGATCATTGGGTAAATATTGGATGTGTACATAGAAGCGGAGGTAATCCATTTTTTGATTTTTTCGGCGGCGATATAGATGATATTGGGATATGGAATAGAGTGTTGACAACAGTTGAAATCCAAAGTCTCTATTACGGGCCCAATCCAATTCCAATCACCGATGCTAATTTCCACGAAGCTATTGATATCTGTTTAGGAACCAATCCAGTAGATGGGCAGTGTATTAACAGCCCTTATGGAGCTATGCCGGATTGGGATGTGAGTGCTGTTACGGATTTCGACCGGTTGTTCAGCATCGAATTGCACGGTGTAGCGGAGGGATACGACCAACCAATAGATGAGATAACAACGTTCAATGAGGACTTGTCTTTATGGAATCCTTCCAGCGCAACGAGCTTCTTCATGACTTTTTATGGAGCTTCGTCATTTAACCAGGACATCAGCAGCTGGCAGACTGGCAACGTTACGAGTATGCGCATGATGTTCAAAGGTGCTTCCAATTTCAATGGTGATGTCTCTTCTTGGGATGTTTCCAGCGTGATGTACATGTCGAACATGTTCAGCCATGCTTACAGTTTCAACTCAGACCTGTCTGCATGGGATGTTTCCAGCGTGCAGCAAATGTGGCAAATGTTTCGGAATTCTTCATTCAGTGGAGATGTCTCCTCTTGGGATGTTTCGAGCGTGACGAGCATGGCTGGAATGTTTTTTGGAGCGGAGCAGTTTGAAGGTGATCTCTCTTTATGGGACGTTTCGAGCGTGACAAGCATGGTTAATATGTTCCGGGAGGCAACGAACTTCAATGGTGACCTTTCTTCTTGGGATGTTTCGAGCGTAACGAACATGGGCTACATGTTCATAGGAACCACAATCACCCAGCCATTGGATGCGTGGGATGTATCGAATGCAACGTCAATGGAAGCCATGTTCATGGAGTCACAGTTTAACCAACCGCTCGACGGCTGGAACACGTCGAATGTGGTCAACATGAGTCACCTGTTTCAATCCGGACAATTCAACCAGGACATTTCATCGTGGGACGTTTCGAGTGTCGAAACGTTTAAAAAGTGCTTCTATTACAACGACGCATTTTCTCAGGATTTATCAATCTGGAATACTTCTTC